>CAIRDJ010000207.1 GCA_903877335.1 uncultured Chloroflexota bacterium
CAGGAATAATGATGCCTTCATTATTGGGCTAATTGCGGCATTTTTCGGTTTCTTTGGGGTAGCTCACATGGTAAACGGTCGCGTACTTAGCGGTTTCGGACATATGTTACGCGGATTCATTTGGACAGCTATAATGCTCGCCCTCATTGGAGCAACTGCTGGTGCCCTTGGCATTGTTTTAGTTCCAGTTCACATTTGGTTTATGATTCGAAACGCGAATCGCGGTTCACTACCACATTTCTAACAACAATTGGTATTTATCAGAATCGAGCCAAATGGCTCGATTCATGCAATCACTCGATTCTCCAATAATGTGTCCACCGTCAACTCGTTTTTGCTAGGCGATTGATTAGTCGAGTACGGGACAGTCGCGCTGTATAGGTCAATGTGATTACAAAACAAGATTGACGCGCTAGATGCCTTCGCAGGCAATGGTTCGGCTCTGATGTTTTCCACGCGCATGCTAACTGGGGACATCAGCATTGTCGCGCCGCGCGTGAATGAATGGATTTGGGGTTGTAATTACTTTCGGTTCTGGTAAAGAATGAAGGGCGACCACGTTTTGACTGGAGTTTGTCCCACAGCATGAGTACCCTCGCCTCACGGATTAGCCAAAATGCAACCCTTGCTGCTCTGTTCAATGGCTCATTAATCGCCCTCGCTTTAAGTGGCATGATGCGCGGCTTGAGTTCCGCTTACATCATCCCATATTTGGACGCGCAGGGTATTTCTGCGTCTCAAATCGGAATTTTGACCAGTGTTGCCGCCCTTTTAGAGCTGTCTTTGATTCCGCTGTTGAGCATGTGGTCGGACCGCGTCAACAGACAACGCCGTTTATTCCGCTCAATCGTGTTAGGGTATGCTATCACCGTCCTGTTGATTGGCATCTTCCCTCAAGAAATCATGCTCATGGTTGGCTTCGTGGTGTTGAACATGAGTGTGAATGCGGCGTTTTTATTTGGGGTACAACTTGGCTTTTCGTCTGCCATGCAAAAAGGCAAAGCCAACTTTGGGCACTTCCGCACCGCTTCAGCAATCGGATTCATTGGCGGGAACTATTTGGTCTCTTACCTGTTTGGCAAAGGTGGCTATGCTACCATCTTCGTTGCGTCCTCCATTGTGGGGGCAGCAACCACCCTGTTCGCACGCAGTTTACCAGTTAGTACCATTGCTAAAGATGTCAAACTCACCACGCCCGCGCCACGCCGTAAGGCAATGTATGTGGTCTTCGTGAGCCAGTTTTTCACCCTGCTGGGGATTCGCAGTGGGTATGCGTTTTGGTTGCTACACTTTCAAGACCGCCTACACATGGATATAGCGCAGGTGTCGTTGGTGGTGGTGCTGGCGGGCTTGTTAGAAATCCCCTTCTTTCTGTATATGGATCGTCTGGTCAAACGCTTTAAGTCCACGCAGATTTACATCTGGAGCGCGATTGGGCTTGCACTCGGATGGGTGATGGTGGGCGCGGTCAGCGGGCTAGGGTGGTTGATCTTGATTCTATTCTATCGTGGGATGATGTTTGGGCTATGGAACATGTCGATCCTGCTGGTCATCAACGAACAAAGTCACCCTGCGAACGTCTCCACCAATCAGGCATGGGCACAGATCACCATCCCCAGTTTAGCCATGTTGGTGGGGGGCGCGCCGATGGGTAGCCTGTATGAACATGGCACGCCCTTCATGTACTTTGTAGTGTGTGCGATTTTCACAGCGTTGGGAGCGGTGTTGCTGATGGGTGGCTTGGCTTGGTTGGAAAGACGCGAGGGCAACATCAACCAATCGCCCGCCTAAGTGTTGAGTTCGCGTTTTCTACACAGTTGCCGGCGGTGAAGCGTTTCGCGCTACTTGCCACGCTTTACAACTTGTCATCGTGCGGGCGGTGCCCCGTTTTCACTTTTGAGCAATGACCACCCACACGCGATGGGGAATGGTTAGCGGGTCTGCGTAGTTTTGCGACAGCATCTGCGAGAGGGCATAATCAAAAGCAGGCACGCGCTGGGCATCCATGCTCACCACGCCCGCGCTGGCACGCATGCGCCCGCGCCACCCTGCATGGCTATAGCTGATCGATTCTGTATACGAGAATGTTTCAATCTCGCGGTAGCCCGCCTGCTCAAGGTCAATCGTCCATTGTGGATAGAACCCGAATTGCCCCACCAAGCCTAACTGTTCGGGATTGAAAGAGGGATTGAAGACTTCGATCAGCTGTTCGGTTTCATGAACGATGTTGCCCTCCACCGCGTAGTAGTCAAAGTGGGCAATCACCACTTTTCCATTCGGGCGCAAGACTTGGCGCACCCCTTGAGCCACGTGGGGGCGGTCAAACCAATGCCAGCATTGCCCAGCAACCACCACATCAAACGTGGCATCGTCAAACGGAAGGGACTCTGCCAAAGCACGCACATAACCTAGCGACGCATCCGAGGGTTGGATGTGGTGTGCCCCGCGCAACATCGCGCTGGAGAGATCAAGCGCGACCACACGACAACCACGTTGGGCAAACCCATGCGCTAACGTGCCGGTTCCGCTTCCAATGTCCAGCACGCTTTGCCCGTCTGCCCCCACGCCAAAACGCGCCACACGCTCAAAAAAAGAGGGTGGGAAGCCCACCCTGTGACGAAGATAATCCTGAACGGCTCTGCCGAAATCAATCAAAAGTTATTGACCTGTCAACTGTGTCTCTGTGAAAGTACACTTCGCCACACCTGACCCATTGAACGTCCCCGCCATCACGCCGATTTGCCCTTGCGTAAAAGTGAGGTTGTCCGCTTCTAACACGATTTGATCGTTCACCAGCACTTGTGCTGTGCCGTTTTGCGTGTTGATTTGAATGCGGTTACTATCGTTGGGAGCGGTGCGAACGCTTGAACTGATGCCAGATTCGACCTGCTGCCAGTTGGCATCAACATAGCCATAGATGCGAACCTCACCCAAGCGGTCAATTTCAACCGTGTAATAGTTGGTTTGGTTTTGCACGTTGAAAACCAACCCGCAATAGTCGTTGCTGGCATCTGTGCCCCAAGTCATGGTGGTGGCAAGCGTCGCCGCTTGGTAGTTCCCCTCAAACAGTTGATAGTCTAACGTGTTGGGCTTGTTGGAAACATCCAAGGTGATCGGGGTGGAAGCGGACAAGGTGGTCACGGTTGCCACTGGGGTTGGGGCAATCCCCCCGATGATGACCACCGCGGTTGGGGTGGGTGCGAGCGGTGCCAAAGGTGCCATGGGGGTGGCGGTGGCAGGGGCTAGTGTGGGCGCGGCGGTGGGTTGGCTTGCCAACATCTGGTTAACTCGTTCCACTTGCGCAGTTGCCGCCATCATCAACATTTGTAGATCATTCGAGAGCGTTTGAATTTGGCTATTGGCAAGCGAAAGTTGCGCGTTGGCGTCGGTTAGCCCTTGTTGCAATTGTGCGACTTCCGCGTCCGCCAGCAGCGCCTCGCTGGTGGCAGTCATTTGAGCGTCTAACAGGGCATCATTGAGGGTGCGCACTTGCAGGCTCAGGTTGTCGCGCTGGGTGGAGACGATCTCTAATTCGAGCCTCAACTGGGCAACCGTCTCCTCATAAACGCGATTGTTTTCTGCAATGATCTCATCTGCCTCTGCTTGAACATCAGCTAATGCCGCGTTCATGGTCAGGTTGTCGATAGCGCGTTGGGTTGCCATGCTCTGGTCGAGTTGGACAATTTGAACGGCACTTTGCGTGGCGGTGAGCGCAAGGGCGTTGTAATCACTCACCGACGTGGCAAAGGCGTAGGCAACTTCGGTTTGAGCAAAGGCAATTTGCGCGGTGGCTTGCGCTTCTAAGTCCGCCACGCGGGCGCCCAGCACCGCGGAATCGACTGCCTGTTGCGTGGCAACCCGTTGGTCGCTTTCCGCCAGCAGGCGTGCACTTTGCGTTGCTGTGCCAGAAAGGCTTTCATAACTGCTCACAGCGGTTGCTAAGGCGCGTGCCGACTCCGCCTCAATGTCTGCCACACGTGCGTTCAGCACAGCTTCGTTGAGTGCGTTCTGTGTAGCCACGCTTTGCTCAACATTGCCGAATCGTAGCGCGGTTTGTGTTGCCAAGTCCGCCAATAGAGCGTATTCGGCGGTAGCTGTTGCCAGGGCGTTGCTAGAATCGGATTGCAACTCCGACAACATTGACCCCAACACCACATCATCAATCGCCAGTTGGGTTGCAACGCGCTGGTCAATGATGCTCAACTGGTAGGCACTCTCGGTTGCCATGCGTGCCAACTCATCGTAAGTGTAGGTGACGGTCAGGTTGATTGGACTGGGCGTGGGGAAGAAGGTGGGCGAGGGTGTTGCGGTTGCCGTGCTGGCTAGGGCAACTTCGAGCGCTTGCGGCGTAGGTTGTACCCCCGCCACAATGCGATAGATGCTGGATAGGTCTTGTGCGCTTTGCGTGGCAAGGATGGACAAACTCGCATAGTTGTACGAACTGGTTGCCAGTGCCTCTTCTAATTCTGCAAGGTTGCTTGACAATTGTTCCGTCGCTTCTAGTTGCAAATCGGCAATGACTGCCTGCACGAGCGCATCATCCACCGCGCGTTCAGTGGCAAGACTTGCCGCTTGAATGCCTTGCTGGGTGGCGCTGTAATTCGCCCCACTGGTTGCCAGCAGTGCCAACTCGTTGTACTCGCTTTGGGCAGTAGCAAGTGCCTGCTGCATCTTGGCATTTGCTTCGGCGTCAATATCCGCTAAAACCCCTTGCACAACAGCTTGGTCAATGGCACGCTCCGTTGCCAATAGCAAGGACTGTTGGGCACGTTCTTCCGCTGATTGGTTCGCGCTGGCAGTTGCTAAGGCGGAGAGCTGGTTGTAGTCGAAGGCGAGGGTTTCGACGGCGTTGGCAATGCGCACTTTGGACTCTGCTTCGGCGTCGGCACTGACGGAATCGAGCACCGTTTGGTTGATGGCGCGTTCAGTTGCGATGCTGGCGTTCAATCGCACCGCGTTTTGCGTGGCGTTTTCCATTGCCCGCGCCAGATCAATTTGCGCAGCAGAAACGGTTGCTTGTGCTTGTGCTTGTACCGTCGCAATTTCTGCGTGCGCTTCGGTAGCTAAGTCAGCTGCGATCGCGTTGGACGCGGAATTGAGAATGCTACCTTGTGTGGCAATCATCCCCTCTAAATCGACAATTTCGCGGGCACTTTGCGTGGCTACTGCCAAGTATTGGGATTGAATTTCGGTAGCCTGAGCATTCATGTCGAGCGCAGATGCTGCAATTACGGTAACGCTGGCAGTTTCTCGGTTCAGGCTCATGCTGGTTTGGATGAGCATCACCGTCACCAGAAGCAATAACAAAACCAGGACAACTATAGCAACCCCAGATAAAATAGAAGGAGGACGATTTATTTTTGGTGTCGGGTTCATTGTTTCTGTGCTACTTTTTGAATAAGCCAAAGGATTCTAACCACTATCATAACGCAAAAGTACGTACAAGCGCAAATCCAAGCAATCTGTATTAAGCAACTTTAACGGTCACGCTTCGTTTTTCAAGCGTCGCATTGCCCAACCCAACATCTCGGTGCGCTGGGCAGTGTTGATGACGAACGAAACCGTCACCGCTAAGCCAATCATGATGAAGACCCACAGGTTAAGCTCGTTCCAACGTTGGTTGATGATGACATCTAACTGTGCCACTAACGCCAAAACCGGCTCCGAAGCGTTCAAAAACATGAACGCAAAGCCATACGCTGTCACCACAATATTGATGTCTGCGATCCGCGCCGACCAGTACCGCCCACGTTTTGCCATGCGACGGTTATCCTCTGCCGCTTTCCAGTCCGCATGAACCTGCGAGCGTTCCATGCTCAACTGCACGTAGGATTCACTCATGGTGCTTAATTCGGCAAGGGTCTTGCTCAAGCGTTCATATTGCGCCTTGAACTTGGCAACCAATGCCTCTGCTTCAAACTCTCGCTGACGATAATTGATGACCAACACGTCGGCAATTTGAAAGAGAGCGGTGATTAAAGCCGTGAAGACCAGCACCATGAACCCTTCCATGGGCGTTTGATCTAGGGATACATACGTGGTTAAGCCGTCAAACACCATGGCAATGCCCAGTGCCAATATCCAAACAGGGGAAATCTGCTTGGAGCGTTGCACGATCCATTTGCGCAAACGCTTCCACCACGGGGCATTTGCGTCGGCATCCAGTTGTGCTGCTGTGAGCAAGGGTCCAACGTTTTGTGCCAAGTCACTGAAGTAATATTGCCAGAGCTGGTCAACAGTCAAACGCTGGTCGCTGAATAAGAAGTTGCCCGCCAC
Source organism: uncultured Chloroflexota bacterium (assembly GCA_903877335.1). Classification (GTDB taxonomy): domain Bacteria; phylum Chloroflexota; class Anaerolineae; order Aggregatilineales; family Phototrophicaceae; genus CAIRDJ01. The sequence goes on from CAIRDJ010000207.1 coordinate 6,277, forward strand.
ATATTGAGTGCCGGTGGCGTTGCGAATCGCCTGTAGATACACCCCGTACAAAAAGCGACGGTCTTTCTCGAAGGCCTCGGGTGAATTTTTCCAGCGGGGGAGCATCTTGCTTTGAATGTAATCACTGGCAAAGCCCATTAAGCCGAAGATCATCTGCCACGTTTGTTCCGCCGAGATGCTAATCACGTTGGATTGCATCTCGGTGCGTGGTGGGGTGCTGGGGATTTCAATCTCTTGTTGGTGCGTCGCTACAATTTCATGCTGGTGCGTGGAAGGTGGCTCAACAACAAGTTCAACCGTGGACGTGGGTTGTTCTGGAATCACCTTGACACTCGGTTCGCTGTGTGGCGTGGGCACGGTTTGGGTGGGAAAAGCGTTCTTCAACGGCGTTTGCTCCAGGACTTCCATCACCGCTTCCATTTCTGGGTTGCGTTGTAAGCGACGGTTTAGGGCGGAGGTTTCACTAGATAGGATCGTGCTGGTGCTGACTTCTCGGGTTTCTCCATTGACATGATCGTGCTCGCGTTGGATAGCCTGTTGGGCAAGTTGCTCTTGAAGCTCCATCAAGACCAATTCAAGATCATCAGTGGAGGGTAGGTAATCCTCTGGAACATCAAAATAGAAGTCATTTTTGAGCGTGCGAACACCGTCTTCAACATGCTTGAGGTAAAATTCTTCTAGCGAGACATCTTCGCGGGTGGCGTTGGTAATGGTGCTCATTTTGTCCTGAGGACGCGGCACGCGAGTGATCGGGTCTGGTTTGTGGACTGCCCAATACCCTATCACCTTAGCAACCCGTTGTGAGACGATTTGCTCCGTTAGTTCAAAATCGCCTTCTAATTCTTGAAAATCTTCTAAGGGATCAATCCCCACTTCTTGGATGATCTCTTTCAAGCGTTTTTGTGAATCGCGTATTCCTACTTTGTCGAAAGATAGGTCAAGATACACGTTGATATTCATTCAAGCAGGCTTCCGTTTCATCGCTTCAGATTACGACTCGTGCGAATTATAGCAAACTATGTCCCTCAATACGCTGAAATTAATGTTCATTTCCCTTCAAGTTTTGAGCATGATGCGTTATCGCTTGGGAACTAAGACAGGGTTGATGACGAGTGTGTCGCGCTGCGTGCCCAAGTCTGCTGACCAAGCGCAAAGTGTACCCAGCGATAACACCTAAGGCTTGGCGTTAACCGCGCAAGAACTCGCCGTATACCTTGCGAAAGGCTTCCGTTTGTTGGTCATGAATGGGATGCCCACAGGCGAACATGGCTAATGTGCCATTGTGGTGGGGAAGTTTCTCGATGAACTTCTCCCCATATTCGCGCGGGTTCAGGCGGTCTTCTTCCCCCAGCATCATCAAAATGGGCATGCTCATGTGGGGGGCATAAC
>CAIRDJ010000208.1 GCA_903877335.1 uncultured Chloroflexota bacterium
AAACTCAAATACGGGAGCGATTCCGTCCGCCCGATGTCTCCTAGCTTGGTGCCACGCGCCGCGAACCGCGCATCGGGCAAGGCGTGGGAAGGCTTCGCCAGCATGGCATCCATCCACTCGGAGCGGTACTCGCGCCCATGTCCATAGAACAACACATCCACATCCTGCTGTCCCACGTCAATGGGGCTGAACACGTCGGGGTCTGCTCCGTAGTAGAGCGTGTGCGTGCGACGCGCCCCCAGTTCATCCAGCAAAACGCGCCCCCCGTCACTATTGCTGATGAATCCGCTATATTCCGCCAAGTTTGCCCCCTGATAAATCCGAAAGCCACTGGCGAAACCGTGCATGTTAGGCAAACTCGCCGGCACATCCCCGTCATAGTACAGAACGGGCTTGCCGTGTTTAGCCTGAATTGCCTCTGCCACCCCCACCAAGTGATTGAGCGGAACGGTCAAGAAGATGAGCGCGTCAATATCCGTGTGACGGGTGAGGATGCGGTCAAGGTGGGTGATCCACAACGGGGCAATCAGACGTTGTGCGGTTTGACGGATGAACTGATCGCTTAGGGATTCGGCATCGCTGGCAGGGGAGGGCGTGGGGTTGGGGGGGAGCACCTGTTGGAGCCAATCACGCCCCAGCTTGAAAGTGTCCCCATACAGTTTGGCGGGGTTGGGTTCTGCTCGCCACCACAGCGATTCAATCGCCGGTCCTTGATAGGGCGTTGCCAGCACCTCTACCCCAACTTCATATAACCCTTTGAGCAATTGCCACCATGCGGGGGTCGCGCTGAAAGGTTGGGTGAGGTCTAGCGAGGAGACAACGAACAGTAGTTTCATGATAACCCCTGTGAGCGTAGCCAGTCTGCAATGATGGGGTGGGTGGTTTCTGGCATTGAAAGCGGGAAGAGATGATCCCCGTCCACCTCGACATAGTGCGCATGGGGCAACACACGGCGCACCCCTCGCGCGGTGCGTGCAAAGAAGGTGTTAGAGTGGATGCCACGAATGAGCAAAGTTGGCAAGCCGGTGCGGTGCAAAGCGGATAGCTTGCGCCAACTGTGCGTGTACAGCGTGCGAAATGCCCACGCCTCCCATTCAGGAGACCACGCCAGCATTAGCCCACCATCGGGGTTAGGGATCAAGGCAACGTTGACGTAACGCCAAAGTTGCTCATCCGTCCATCGTGTAAAGAGCGGTTTGGGTCGCCAATATGCGAAGGCATCTTGTGCGGTGTCAAACTGTGCGCGACGCATGCGTGCCTTTTGCACGAGGGGCAAGCGCGAATCACGCCCCAGCGCGTTCATCAGTTGCACCATGCGCAATGCAGAGCGCGGGAAGATCGCGGGGTCTAGCAGGACAACCGCGCGAAAGCGTTGCGGGCGTTCCAACGCCATCAAGATTGTGGCAACCGCCCCATACGAATGACCGATCCCAATCACATCGGTGAGCGCGTGCGCTTCTAGGGCGTTGAGATAGTCGTGCGCCATATCCGCCCAAGTGGTGATGCTGGTGACGGGGGGCACGGGTTGCCACAGGGGGCGCGGTGGGAACGAGACCACCCGATGCGAAGCGGTCAGGGGTTGAAGCAGGGAGGTATAGGTTGCAGGGGGGAAGCCATTCGCCACAGCAAAATGCACCGGGGAACCCTCTCCGCCAAACTCATACGGTCCATGTAGCATGCCACCCTCCTAAACGTGTTGGGCACTCGCCCAATTTATGCCAAAATCAAGCCATCATTTTACACGTTTGCACGTCCATTGTAGGACGCAGATACAATCCTCGTCAGGACTGG
>CAIRDJ010000209.1 GCA_903877335.1 uncultured Chloroflexota bacterium
CCAAATTTGCCATGGGTTCACCCTGATGAAAACGCTTGAGACGCTCCATTGTCCCGTTCTTTTCCAAAATGCGGCGCACCCCGTCAGAAGGTTGTGCGCCCACGCTCAACCAATACAATGCGCGATCTTCTTTGACGACATTCACCTCAGGTTGAGTGCGTGGGTTGTGATGCCCTATGATCTCAAGAAAACCACCATTGCGAGATTTGCGCCCATCTATAACCACGATGCGATAGCTGGGTTGACCCTTTAATCCAACACGACGAAAACGAATACGAACCATTGTTATGCTCCTCTTGACCACAACAACCTACATTGGCTAGTTAGGTTGGGGTTTGTTAAGTTATTTGTATTACCTTCTAGTTACCGAAACCACCGCGTCCACGCCCAGCACGCCCCTTCAACCCGCCTAAGCCCGGTAAGTTGGGGAGATTCCCACGGCGCAGGTTTTTCATCATGTCTTTCATGGAGCGGTACTGTTGGATGAGTTCATTGATCTCACGAACTTGTGTGCCACTCCCTTTAGCGATGCGCCGTTTACGACTGGCATCCAAAAGTTTTGGATTGCTGCGCTCGCGTAGGGTCATGGACTGGATAATCGCTTCGGTTTTTTTCAATCGCTTTTCTGCTTCGAGCGGATCAATCTGCGATTGCAGTTTGCTCATGCCCGGTATCATACCCAATAGTTGGGTAATTGATCCCATGTTACGAATTTTTTGAAGCTGCTCAAGGTAGTCCTGAAGGGTGAACTCATTTTGCAACATGCGTTGCGCAAGTTTTTCGGCTTCTTCTTGTTCATAGACCGCTTCGGCCTTTTCGATGAGCGTCATCACATCGCCCATCCCCAAGATGCGATCAACCAAGCGTTCGGGATGGAAGACCTCAAAGCCGTCTAGCTTTTCACCGATACCCAAAAACTTAATGGGGACTTGGGTCACGGCGCGCATCGAAAGGGCAGCTCCTCCACGTGCATCCCCATCCACCTTGGTGAGGATCAAGCCACTGATGCCCACACGCTCGTTGAAGCCACTGGCGATATTGACTGCTTCTTGCCCCGTCATAGCATCTGCCACTAACAAGATTTCAGCGGGCTGTAGGCGTGTTTTGATTTCGACTAGCTCGCCCATCAAGTTTTCATCAATCTGTAGACGACCTGCTGTATCGACGATTGCCACGGTTGCACCCGCACTCAATGCCGCTTTAACGCCACGTTGAGCAATGTCCTCTGGCTTACTCCGTACCCCTTCATCGTAATACGGAACGTCGATCTGCTTGGCAAGGCTGATGAGTTGATCTACTGCCGCGGGGCGATAGGTGTCACAGGCGATTAGAAAGGGCTTGCGCCCCTCTCGACGAAGATGAACCGCTAACTTTCCAGCTGTTGTGGTTTTACCAGAACCTTGCAAACCAACCAACATGATGACGTGGGGCTTTTGGCTCCCTGCAAAATTCAAGCGACCTGGCTCTCCAAGTGTGGTGCGCAACTCTTCATGTACCACCTTCAACACCATCTGACCGGGCTGTAGGCTCTTGGATAACTCTAACCCAACCGCGCGATCACTCACGCGCTTGACGAAATCCTTCACAACAGAAAGCGAGACATCTGCCTCTAGCAGAGCGAGGCGCACATCGCGCATTGCCTGCTTGACATCGTTTTCGGTTACGCGCCCATTACGCCCAAGATTATCAAAGGTAGCTTGTAGTCGTTGGCTTAGGTTTTGAAACATAAGAGTCGCCGGTTACTTGGTCAGTTAGTAGTCCGCTATTTTAGGATTGGCTTAAAAGTCCGTCAAGTGTTAGGCACTTAATTCAGCAAAAGCTCCTTCAATTTGGGTGCAATATCTGCCAGAGTGTGAATTGAAGAGGCAATACTATCTTTGTGTGATCCTAAAATCAATGTTGGAACATCATTGGCAGTGTGACGACGGTCGCCAATTGCTTCCATATTGCCGTGATCGCTGGTTAACAAAATGATCCCTTCGTCGGGATGCCACTCATCCAAAATTCCACTGAACACGCCATCCAGTTTTTCTAATAATTGCACCGCGTCCTCTAGCGAGCCGCGATGCCCAACATAATCTGTCATCCAATGCGACATGAACGCGAAGTCATATTGGCGCGCAACTCGCACTAATTTTCTGCCTGCTTCATGAGCAGAAATTAAAGGCACTTCAGGATGTCCTAGAAAATCACGCCAAGCCTGATTCGTCCAGTCTTCACTCATGGCGCGCCCAGCGAGTAGATCATCCAGTCCAAACAAGGGGATGCCTTGTTGCAAGATTGCCTGTTGATAGGACGCAGGCAACCGTTTACCACGCTCGATCTCCTCCTTAAGATGCTCGGGATAGGCGGCGATGAGGGCACTGGTTTTGTTGGCTTGGCACACTGCCTCAAAGAGGGTTCCCTCACGAATGAGAGCTTGAATGGTCGGGTTAGGGCGAGGTCCGTAGTGTTCACCAATGAGCGCGGGAATGTTGCGCCCAGTGATGATGCTGGCTTGTCCGCTGGCACTTTGGGGTAGTCCGTCAACGCCCATGCGTGGATCGGTCGGGATGAAGGTTGCAAGGGGTGTTTGTACGCGCCCTATTCCTTTCACCCAGCGTTGCCCGTTGGTCAACCGCGTGAGAGTGGGCAAATGCGCCACGCTGAATGGGTTAACTTGGGGGTCATCCTCCCCTATGCCGATTCCATCGATGAAGATCAGCAAGACACGCATTTAGCGCATCCCTAACAGAAAGGGGTTGTGTCGTCGTTCGTGCCCAATGGTGGTAGCTTCTAAATGTCCCGCAAAGACGTTAACCTCATCATTCAAGGTTAACAGGCGTGTCCGAATGCTATGGAGTAATGTGGGCAAGTGAGAGCCAGGCAAGTCAGTGCGCCCAATGCTGCCAGCAAAGAGTGTGTCACCGCTAAAAACAACTTGTTCGCTCGGAAGAAAGAAGGCGATATGACCTGGCGCATGACCGGGTGTATACAAGCAGGTGAGTTGAATCTTCCCTAAAGAGACGAGTTGCTCATCCGCAAGATAACCATTCGGCACAGCAGCGGCAGGAAATAGCTCATTGCCGAAGCGCAAGCCTGTTTGAGGTAGGTTCTGAAGCATGGGCACGGCTTCTTGGTGAATGTAAAAGGGAGCTTGCGTTTGCTGTTGGAGAGCTGCGCTGGCGAGCACATGATCGAAGTGGGCATGGGTGGCAAGGATCATGCGAATTGTCCATCCCAGTTGCGAAGCCCATGCAATTAGTGCAGGGGCATCATCTACTGGGTCAATTAAAATGGCTTCCTTGAGATGGGTATCCCCTATCAGATAGGTGTTGGTGGAAGCCAAGCCTAATGCTTGTGAGTGAATCTCAATTGACATTCTTCATTCCTTGACCCCGCTGTTGCAGGAGCATTCTCATAAAGTCAAAAATTTCACGGATGCGAAAGATCCATGACCACAGCACATAACTTAAGACCCCAACCACTCCCAACACACTGATTTGAACGAGGGTCAGTAACCGCCCCTGATTTGCCAAGCCCATCTGTTCCCACACCAAGTTGACCAACCACACGACCGCGCCCATCAACACGCTGGCGAGCATCACCCGAACGAACGTGGAACCAAGCTCGTTCCAAACTGACCATTGCCAACGACGGCGCAAAATCAAAATCAACAGGGTGATCTCCAACAGGATGCCTAGAGAAAGTGCCAACCCCAAACCGGCTACTCCGAGATTGACCAATGGGGCAGGGTGTGGGCTAAGGGTGAAGCGCAAAGCCAACCAGTCAATTTGTAGCTGGAATCCACTTAGGTAGATGGCTAGGACGAAGTTCACCGCCGCGCCCACTAACGCTGCCCAAAGGGGGGTGAGTGTGTCTTTGTCGGCATAGAAACTTCGTGCCATGATCTCTAAGATAGACATCACCACGATGCTAAGCGCAAAAGCGCGGAGTGACGCATACACCAAATCGGTAGCCGAGCTGTCAAAAGCTCCGCCTTCGAGCAAACTAATCAGCGGTTGTCCAATCAAGATTAAGCCGACCATAGCGGGAATGGTGGCTATCAGCATGAATTTTAGAATGCCGTTGAGGGTGGTCTGTTTGACATCCGCTTTGCCACTTTCGCTGAGGGATGCCAACGTCGGGAAGACCACGATCCCTAAGGCTGTGCCAAGTAAGGTTTGGGGAATTTGTGTGAGCTGCCAGCCCCAACTGAGGGCACTCACCGAGCCTTCTCCCAAGCGCGAGGCAAGGTTATTCATCAAGGTGAAGTTGAAGTAGAACACGCCTAAACCGGCAATGCGTGGCAACATCAAGCGCACCACTAACCACAGTCGCGCG
>CAIRDJ010000210.1 GCA_903877335.1 uncultured Chloroflexota bacterium
TAGATGGGGTTGCAACTGGGGACACGTTCATTGTGGAAAATCGCATCCATGTTTTGCCACCGCCAACAGAATAACGCGACCTCACGCCAGCAAATCCGCTAGGCACAAAAGCAATTCTTGATAGAGTTGACGGAAGTTGACCGCTTGCCACGCTTGAATGAACGCGGTCTCACGTCGGTCGTGTTCCACCCGCACTTGCTGGCGAATCTGCTTGAGGCTATTGACCTGCGCTTCTTCCAACATGGAAACAGGCAGATGAACCAGTTTAGAGCGCATTGAGATGGTTTGGCACACGGACACACTAGAGGCAAGCAACTCATCTATTAATTTGTGGTGGCGGGGCAATTGATTCTCCATCACAGGAACGAGCAACTGGAGTAGAAAGCGGTAGCGTGAGAGCGTGGCGAATACGGCATCATAGGGCAAGGGCACCCTTGCTTGGAAAAGCCCATCGTAACGCATCAACTCGGCAACACTCGGCACCAACCACAGGGGCAACTGCGTGCGCAACGACCACGATGGTTGATGGGTTGAAGCTGTCGCCTGCTGTTCCATCCAATCTATTAAGCTGTTGATGAGTGTGTGATATTTATCCCCATCAAAGTAGTCAAGTAGGCGATTTCGAGCCACCAACCGCTGAGCATCCAATTGAGCAAGCGTGCCCGCCACGTTCATACGCCGATCTTGTGTGTGCCCATAGTGTAGTAGATACGTGATGACCTGATCTAGCTCATCCAGCGTGACCAACCGCCCGTGTAATTTGGAGAAATACGGTAGATAGTGCTTAGCCAGTTTGGCAGGTACGCCTGACGGAAGCCATTCTGCCAGCAACCGCAGTTGATGTGTGGTAGTCAACATGTTGCGGACGGCGAACTGTTGTCGCCCGTTACGGCAGGCTTCTTCTTGGTGAAGCAAAGTCATTAGCCCGTGCACAAGCCCATCATAGATCACCCCATCGGCAGACTCATCTAAAGTCACATGCCAGCTTGCTTGTATTGCCATTAATCGTTCCAAATTAGAAGGGGAAGGGGGGGTCATGTTCCTCACTAGAATTGTATGTTATTCATCAAAATTTGGATGAACTTGCCAAAAGTTAGACTAGGATCATTCACGATGTCTTGTAAACCGCGATTCAAAATCACCCACTGGTAAATCTGAAAAGCAAATAACAGCGGGATGGCGATGCTGATGATCCGCAAGGGCAACCGCGCGACTGAAACGGACTGAGGCGTTTCGTTAATCTCATTCAATTCTTGCTTCTTGGAAAGTATATCCGCGCGACGCATGTTGAGGTCATCGCGCTCCCCATTCACCTGCACATAACGAAATAAGATGGTCAGGCGATTTTCCAGTTGCACAGGTGTCGTCCCCCCTGTAGCGTTTTTCCAGCGGTTATCCATACGCTCTACTTCCATATTGAGGCGTTGAATACTCCGTTCAACCTCTTGTAAGTCGCGGTCAAGCGTTTTTGCTTGATGTTCGCGCCACACTCGTTGCCCACGTGCATAAGGATAGCGCACCAAGATGAAATAATGGATATACAACAATAGCAAGGGTACAAGGAAATAGTACGCTAAGATGCGCCCCAAGTCACGCTCAAAGGTGGGGATGCGCCCCTCCGTAAAGACTTGGGTGAAGGGAACAGCGAACAGGTATAGGGTGATGAGGAGGATAATCAACAAGCCCTGTGGCAACTCGTGCATCAGCGCGTCGCGCCGTTCGGCAGATAGGCTTGCCCGCCAAATCACCCACGCATACAACGTCATCACGAACAAGATCAACAGATAGAACGGAATGATGAACAAGATTGCCAAAGCCTGCTCTGAGGTTTCAACCAGCGCGCTCCCACGCTGTAAGATGGTTTGACGGGCGATACCCACCAACCCACCGCTGTCCCCGAACAGCACAATCAACACGGGTATGAGCGTGGCAGACACAATCAAGATCAGCACCAAATTAACATCGGATACTTCGCGCAAGGTGTTGCGCAAACGTGTCGGCAACTCGCTCAACAGGTTCTCGGTGATGATGAGCCTGCCGATCCCGCGTGAACCTGAATACCCCAAAACCATCACGACAGCAACCAATAACCACAAGACGGGGGCAAGCGACAAGATCGCAAAGTTGATGTATTCGCTTTGGAGCAAAGAGCTAGTGCGTGGGTCGGCGCGGTCGGTAAAGTTAAACCAGATCACCATGCTGACAATCAACAAGACTATCGGGGAGAAAACGCGAATCAAAATCACTGCCACGCTTGTCCGCGTGAGCAAATCATTCCAGAATTGAAACCACATCAACAGGATTCCCAAGTAGTAGAACAGGGTCATGCCCAGTAGGGAGATTGAATAAACTGCGTTGATGCGCGTGGAGAAAATATCGGGTTGCAAGAAACGCACGATTGCCCCCGACCACACCGCCCCCAGCAACAAGATGGCTATCAGCTCATTGAACGCCAACAATACCTGTTCCCAAAGCAAAATATCTGTGCTGATGAGTTGATACAGGCGTGGAATCCAAACCGTGAGCAAAGCACGCACCGCCATCAAACCCATCCCACTTGCCACCATCACCAACACATAAAACAACTGGCTATCTTTCCCGTTAGGTGGAAGCAACCACAACCAACGCACCAAAAACAAGCAGACTTGGCTCAGGAACATATATAGCCCTAGGTGGAGCAAGTGGCTAAAATTGAGTGACTGTTTCAAAAAACGTTCTTGCATCGGTTTCCAATAACCCAGCAGAATGAGCGTGCCTCCAGCAGGAACCAAGATCAGAAGAGCTTGCCAGTCTACTCGTGCAATCAACACCCCTACATAGACGATGCTGGCGAGGGTCAGCGCGAACACAGCATGATTAAGCGCGTTCGGGTTAGGGGGGCGCACCGCACGTAACAACCGATTCGTAGACAGTTTGATACCACTCATCAGGCAAATTCACTCCTCACTTAACGACCTCGACGGCACTATTTTAACGGAATTCTGATAAGATGACGAATCGAGTTGACCAGGCAAAGGATAAAATGATGATTAATCAGGTTGTTTTTATCAGTGGAGCCTCCAGCGGTATTGGGTATGCCACCACGCTTGCGCTACTACGAGCAGGTTATCATGTGGCAGGGACATCACGCTCTCTGGAGAATTTATCCGCGTTGCTCATGGCAACTGAACAGCTCCCTAGCACAGCTGGCAAGTTCTTGCCGTTGGCGTGCGATGTCACCCAACCCGAACAGATGGCGTTGGCAATTCAACACACACTTCAGCATTTTGGAAAGCTCCATGTTGTGATTGCCAATGCGGGCATTGGGCAACGCGGAGACGTGGTGAACGCGCCATGGGAGGATATAGAAATTGTCTTGCGCACTAACATAGATGGGGTCTTGCACACAGTGCGCGAGGGCGTGCGTGCCATTCGTACCACTGGCGAGGGCGGGCATCTTGTGATGATCTCATCGGTCACGTTCAACATGACATCGCCCGGCATGGCAACCTACGCCGCCAGCAAAGGCTTTGTGAGTAGCCTTGCCAAATCGCTTCGGATGGAGTTGGAACAGGACAACATCACAGTGTCCGATATTCTGGTGGGGCGCACCAACACCAACTTCAACAAGAACCGCCGAGGAGGGGAACGCACCGCGCAAGGAGTCTCTAGTATGTCGCCAGAGGTTGTGGCGCATCACATCCTGAAGGCGATCCAAACCCGCCCGCACACCGTCACGATCCGCCTCGTTGATCGCCTTATCATCTGGGCAAACGTCCTCGCCCCCCAAGTGATCGCCAACATCGTAAAAAAACAATATAGCAAGTGAGCCATGTCCACCAAAAAACTGAATAGCATGCGTTTATTGGAACAATCCAAAATCTCTTATGAAGTCATTCATTATCCCGATGACCAACGTGATGCCGAGATCATTGCGGAGATCATTGGTGCCCCACCCCACATGGTCTATAAGACGCTGGTGGTGCAGTCTATACAAGGTGGCAAGCCCTATTTGATGTTGATCGCCTCAGACAAGCGGTTAGATATGAAACGAGCGGCGGTGGTCGCAGGGGAAAAGAAAGTGCAGATGGCAACTCATAAGGATGCAGAATCGCTAACAGGGCTACTGGTGGGCGGAATCAGTCCGCTTGCCCTCACACATAAAAACTGGAAGGTCTACCTCGATCAACCTGCTACAGAGCTTGAGCATCTCATTGTGAGCGGGGGGCAACGTGGCACACAATTACGTGTGCCTACGCTCCCCCTCATCCAACTGACCAAAGCGATTGTTGCAGAACTGAGCGAGGACTAACGGGAGAGGAAGTTGTGCATCGCAAAGAAACTTTCGTTGAGTGGGCGCATGGTGCCGGTGGCATCTTTGATGGGAATACCCACCATATCACGCCCGTCCAACCCAACCATTAAGCCGGTTTGCCCATCCAACAAAAGCTCAACTGCTTTCACCCCCATGCGTGTCGCCAGCAGGCGATCAAACGCCGTGGGACTCCCCCCGCGCACGATGTGTCCCAAGATAATTAGGCGGATTTCAAACCCCACCGAGCGTTCATTGGTCAAATAGTTTGACAGGTCGGCGGTGCGGTAGGACGCGCCCTCCGCAATCACTGCGATTGCATGCGACTTCCCACGCGAATAAGCGTTCGACAAGGCTTGAGCAACTTCCTCCATGGGAACATGTTGTTCTGGGGTGATGACGATTTCCGCCCCCCCGATGAGGGCGGCAGTAATGGCGAGGTAGCCACAATTACGCCCCATCACCTCAATGATGAAAGCGCGTGTATGCGAAGTTGCCGTGTCACGAATCCGATCTAGCGCGTCCATGATGACGTTCAAAGCCGTATCGACGCCAATGCTCATGTTTGTGCCGTTGATGTCATTGTCAATGCTGGCAGGCACGCCGATCACAGGGAAGCCTAAACATTCCAATGCCAGCGCACCCCGTAAACTACCATCCCCACCGATGACCACCACTGCTTCAATTCCGCGTTGGTGTAGGTTGCGCTTGGCACGGCTTTGTCCCGCTTTCGTCTTAAACTCTTCGTTGCGGGCGGTCTGCAAAATCGTACCACCACGCTGGATAATCCCGCTTACTTCTCGACTGGTCAACAATTCCATGTTGCCAGCAAGCAAACCAGCATACGCTTGGCGAATCCCATAAACCTCGACACCACGATCTAAAGCAGCACGCACGACAGCGCGTACAGCTGCATTCATCCCGGGGGCATCACCACCGCTCGTCATCACAGCAATTCGTTTGAACATACAATCCCTCATCCACATGAGTAGTTAAAACTTGTGTTATGATACAGCATCAACGTTAAGAGATATGGATAATTTCGACAGTTTCTACCCCATTGATTTTATGAAGACCGTCTTTCAGTTCGTCACAAAAATGGGTGGTCTTGTTGGGAAAATCCAGTTTATATCCACTATCGTCATTTTCCAAAACCACAATACTAAACCGATCATTTCCTGGATGTTGCAAGAATTCACTCACAATTCGGCGCAAACGTTTGACATTCTTTTCTTCTTCGCGATCAGGCTTAAAGAATACCCGTACCTCCTTCAAAACAATCTCTGCTTTGTCATGGTTTAGATGGGGATCATGAGCGAGTTCTTCTGCCCAGTTAATCCCGCTGTTCCCGCTTGAGGTCGCCACCGTTTTCATTTCTGGTACGGGTTCCTGCTGTTCCACCTGCAAGACGGGTTGTGGATTACTCAGCGGAGCAACCTGCTCTAGTGAGTAGATGCTGGTCGATGGAGTTTGAATCGGTCGTGTGATAGGGGTGTCCGCCACGAACGCGGGGAACTCCTGCGTGACTTCGTCACAAATGATCTGAAGATCACCATTGCGGAAGTCTATCTTTCCCCGTACCAACACCACTTTGTTTTGATTCTCTTGGCAGATGTGTTTGTACTTTATCCACGTTCTGGGGAAAAGAACCGATTCAACTGTTCCGTAACGATCTTCAATGGAAAGCACACCCATATAATCGCCATTCTTGGTTTGAATGGGACGGATGGCGGTAATCAACCCAATGATTGCAACGCCCTTGTCTTTGTTGCCCCCATCCATTTCACGCAACTGAAATGATTGGGTAACATTTTGGGCACCCACTTCCCTAATGACCGCATCCACAGGATGGTTGGTGACATAGAACCCCAACAATTCTTTTTCCCACTCGAGGAAACCGCGTGCATCTGTTTCATCCTCTTGGGGCAAACTATCCAGCAAGTTGCTGCTCCCCACGCTACTAGACGCTTCGCCAAACATGGACATCTGTCCCACTGTTTTTGCATGGAGGTGGTCCATGCTATAGCTAACCATGCGGTCAAGAACTTTCAAAAGCTGATTGCGGTTGCCGAACATATCCATGGCGCCCACCTTCGCCAAACATTCCAGCGTGCGCTTACCCACTTGTTGCAGGTTCAAGCGTTCGCAAAAGTCTGTCAACCCTGTATATTCACCTCGAGCTTCTCGCTCTTCAACGATGAGTTTAGCCGATGCCAACCCGACGTTTTTGACCGCCGCCATCCCAAAGCGGATGCCTCGTGTATTGCCCAGCGACTGGATGTCAAAGTCTACATGGCTATAATTCACATTCGGTGGCAAAACGGGGATGTTGAGTTTGCCACACTCTTCCAAGAAATTTGCCACTTTATCGGTGTCTTCGCGGTAAACAGAAAGCAACGCCGCCAGATACTCCGCTGGATAGTACGCCTTAAGGAAAGCTGTTTGCACGGTGATAACAGCATAGTCAGAGGCGTGGCTCTTGTTGAAACCATAGTTGGCGAAAAACTCAATATCGGCGAAAATTTTTCCTGCGGCATCAGCGGAAATGTCATTATTGGGTCCGCGATCAATGAAGATTTGACGATGCTTGATGAGGTCTTTCTCTTTTTTCTTAGAGACCGCCCGTCGCATCAAGTCGGCATCCCCCAAGTCATAGCCGAACAACTCACCCGCCACCTGCATGATCTGCTCTTGATAGACGAAAATGCCGTAGGTCTCGCCCAGGATGGGTTCTAGTTTGGGGTGGTGATATTGCACCACTTCTTCGCCGTGCATCCGTCGATTGTAGGTTGGGATGTAATCCATCGGTCCCGGACGATACAGAGAGATACCTGCCACGATGTGTTCAAACTTAGTTGGGCGCATCCCTCGTAACATTTGTTGCATGCCGGTCGATTCCACTTGGAAGACCCCAGTTGTTGCCCCCTCCCCCAACATGACAAAGGCTTGCCGAAGCATCTCATTCAATTTTTGGTCGTGTTCGCTCAAGTTGTCACCCACGATGGGGCGATACGGAATGTTATCCATCGTCCAGCGCACGCCGTGATGCTTGAAGATGAGGTCGCTGGCACGGCGCAAGATCGTCAAGGTGGAAAGCCCCAAGAAGTCAATCTTCAGTAACCCCAGTGATTCGCATGTTTCCATAGGAAATTGGGTAACTTGTTGGAGCACACTGTTCTCGTCTTCACCGCGCGTCAGGCGATGCAACGGGATATACTTCACCAAAGGTTCATCGGCAACGATAACCCCTGCCGCATGGGTAGAAGCATGGCGGGCAATGCCTTGTAGCACTTTAGCCGAATCAATCACGGTACGTAATTGGGGGTCGCCCTGATAAATCCGCTTTAAGTCTGGGTCATTTTCAACATACTCTTCAATGGATTTCTGTTTGGCATCTTGGGGAATGAGGTTGACCACTTTGTTGACCTCACTCAAGGGAACATCCAACGCCCGCCCCACATCACGGATGGCAGCTTTTGCGCCCATCGTACCAAACGTAATGATCGAAGCTACCTTGTCCGAGCCGTACTTGCCGGCGGTATACTCGATCATTTCATTGCGACGATCATCGGGATAATCCAAATCAATATCTGGCATGGACACCCGCCCCGGATTGAGGAAGCGCTCGAAGATCA
>CAIRDJ010000211.1 GCA_903877335.1 uncultured Chloroflexota bacterium
ATTTGTGGTGTCACCACGCTGGACAACGCCTTGATGGTGGCGGATGCTGGCGCGGACATGCTTGGGTTAAACTTCTATCCCCCTTCTCCGCGTGCGCTTACGCCAAGCGTTGCCGCCCTCCTTGCGGAGGGGTTGCGTTCCGCGCTGGGCAACCGTTGCCCGCGCTTGGTGGGGGTGTTCGTCAACGAATCGCCCCGTCACATTCAAACCATCATGGAACAAGTTGGGCTAGACTTTGCTCAACTGAGCGGTGATGAACCCATTGAGGTTCTGTCCGAATTGAGTGGGCGTGCGTTCAAGAGCATTCGCCCCTCTTCTTTGGAAGAAGCGGTTGCCCTCACCGCAAGTTGGGCACTCCCAACCGCCGAAGAGGGGATGCCCAACATTCTGTTAGATGCCTATCACCCTAGTCTCTATGGCGGAACAGGGCATGGCGCAACCCTTGAAGTGGCACATGCCACCCAACAACGGGTAAAACGCATGATGTTGGCGGGGGGGCTAACGCCAGAGAATATTGCCGAGCGCGTCCGTCAGATTCACCCGTGGGGGGTGGATGTTGCCAGTGGGGTAGAAAACCCAAATCAACCCGGCATCAAAGACCCCAATAAGGTCAAACAGTTCATTGCCAATGCAAAATCCCAGATGAGTTCTTCATGAGGTCAATAGAATTTTAATGGATCAGTCGCTTTATATCGCAACGCACCAGACCAATGTCCCGAACGATTCGGGTTACTTTGGTGAATTTGGCGGGAGATTCGTCCCAGAAACGCTTGTGCCCGCCCTAGAAGAATTAGAAGTTGCCTATCGAGAGGCGATGGCAGACCCTGCTTTCCAAGCGCAACTGAAGCACCTACAACTCACTTACACCGGTCGCCCCACCCCGATCACCTATGCCCAACGCTTGAGTGAGCATTTAGGGGGGGCAAGAATCTACCTGAAGCGCGAGGACTTGGCGCACACCGGCGCACACAAAATCAACAACGCGCTTGGGCAGGCTCTTCTGGCGGTGCGCATGGGCAAGAAGCGCGTCATTGCCGAAACCGGGGCAGGGCAACACGGTGTCGCCAGCGCGACAGTCTCCGCCTTGCTCGGTTTAGAGTGTCATGTGTACATGGGGAGTGTGGACATTGCCCGTCAAAAACCGAATGTGTTTCGGATGAAGTTGTTGGGGGCAAACGTAATCTCCGTAGAAAGTGGTACGAAAACGCTCAAAGATGCCATCAATGAAACCCTGCGCGATTGGGTGACGAACGTGGAGACCACCTTCTATCTGCTGGGGAGTGCGTTGGGACCTCATCCCTACCCCATGATGGTACGGGATTTCCAAAGCGTCATTGGCACAGAGGCACGCGCCCAAATCTTGGAGATGGCAGGGCGGTTGCCCGATGTCTGTATCGCCTGTGTGGGTGGGGGGAGCAACGCGATGGGCTTGTTCCACGCTTTCCGAGATGACGACGCAACCGACCTCATCGGGGTTGAAGCTGGCGGTCACGGGGTGTTGAGCGGTGAGCATGCCGCACGCTTTGCTGATCCCAACATCGGGCGACCGGGCGTGTTACAAGGGACGCGCTCGTATGTGATGCAAACCCAAGACGGGCAAATCGTCAACACACATAGCGTTTCTGCTGGGTTAGACTATGCTTCTGTTGGACCTGAACACGCCTACCTCAGAGATCAAGAACGCGCCTTCTACACCTATGCCACCGATGAAGAAGCATTGGAGGCATTTCAGACGTTGTGTGAATACGAGGGAATCATCCCCGCCTTGGAAAGCTCGCATGCCGTTGCGGAGGCAATCAAGCGCGCCCCTAAGCTTTCTAAAGAGGACATCATCTTGGTCAACATGAGCGGGCGCGGTGACAAAGACCTTGATACGGTCATCCGTGAACTTGAAATGAATAATTAGGATAGGGCAACACGATGCGACTTACGACAGGTTTAGATGCAATTCATGAGATGTTTGCCACCGCTGATGCGCAAAATCGGGCGGCATTCCTACCGTATTTCACGATGGGCTTTCCTAATTATGAGACCTCGCTGGAG
>CAIRDJ010000212.1 GCA_903877335.1 uncultured Chloroflexota bacterium
AAGACAGTATCCATGAACACACGGAACTATTTACCCATGACAGTTTTTCTTATTTTCTTTACGTATATCCCTATATTGGTGCTGTCATCCCTAAAAACCACCACGGTGTGCATGGTGGATTATCCTATCAGGAATCAATTGTGCCCTTTGCTAAATTTGAGGTGAATTCCAAATGGAATTAATGATCGGACGAGATTTACATCATTCTAATTCCGTTTATATGGATGCAAAAGGTTCTCATGCGGTTTTGGTTTGTGGTAAACGTGGAAGTGGGAAATCTTACACATTAGGTGTTATCATCGAGGAACTAATTGCAATGGGTGGAAGTGATGTTATTCCAATCATTGTTGACCCTATGGGTATCTATCATACTATGGTCATGCGAAATGATCGTCAAAGCTCGGACTTGTATCAGTGGGGGTTAACTCCACAATCATTCCGTGTAAGGATGCTAGTGCCTGGTATTCCCACTGAACTGTATGACCCGGAAATTATCAAGGCATTGGAACGGCGTGGGGTGGAGGTTGTACAACTAAAACTTAACGCCTCTGATTTGACACCAGACGGATGGTGCGATTTATTTAGTATGAATATTAATCAACCCCTAGGTATTACCTTGTTCCGTGCAGTTCAAAATCTAGGTGAATCAAAACATCCTTTCACTGTTACGGAAATTTTAAAATATGTCGAAAAAGATAAAAGGGCAAATGAAATTTCACAAGCCGCTCTCCAAAACCGTCTTGATGCTGCTGATCGATGGGGCTTGTTTAGCAAAGTAGACTACGTTCCTATGGATAAAATATTCGTTCCTGGTGTAGTGAATATCATTGATCTTAGTCAATTAGAGGGAGGTGCATTTGGTCGCCGAAATCTGATCGTTTCCATTGTCGCCAGAAACCTCTTTCGCACACGCTCGAATGCACGTTTCCGTGAGGAGTTTGGCTTAGGTGGGTTACTTCCTAAAGTATGGATGGCACTCGACGAGGCACATCAATTTATTCCTGATGGAAAAAATTCTCTAGCAAAGCCTCAACTCATTCGTTGGGCAAAAGAGGGTCGCCAACCTGGGTTGTCTATGATTGTAGCAACACAACAACCATCTGCAATTGATTCAGAAGTATTGTCCCAGTGTGATATCATTCTTAGCCATAAACTGACTTCTCGAGAAGACGTACAAGCACTCAATAGTCTAAGTCAAGACTACATGGGAGGTGAACTACGTACTCTGATTGCCGAGCTACAAAGAACAGGGCAAGCCATCCTCGTGGACGACGAGCGCGAATCCGTAAATCTTTTGCAAATCCGCCCGCGCCAAAGTCAGCATGGCGGGGGAGTTGTAGCATCAATGGACGACGATACATATGACATTTGGAAGTGATGCCCTCGTTCTGCGTAAGGCAGTTGAATCAGATTTAACCGAGATCAAGCAAATAGCCGATGAGCACAAGCAAGAATTAGGGTTTATTATTCGTGGTGTTTTGCTTGAATCAATTCATCGTCAAGAAGTGGCAATTGCGCAGTCGAATGCCAATGGGATGGTGGGCTTTATCCACTACCGTCATCGACTGGATAGCCAAACCACACTCTACAATCTTGCCGTCAGGCAACCCTATCGCCGTAGCGGAGTGGGTAGAAAACTTTTAGAGTTCTTAATACAAGATGCGGTTGCATCACAGAAATTGACGATCCGCTTAAAATGTCCTGAAGAACTCGCTTCTAATTCTTTCTACGCTCATCATGGTTTTCAGCTTGTGTTGGTAGAAAATGGCAAACATAGACGGCTCAATGTTTGGGCATTAAATCTATGACCCCTACACCCCACGTAGCTTAGGAGATATGATGCCGCAATAACAACCTTCCCCCCGCTCATTCCATCAGCTCAACGAACACCCCACACCACCACGTGGGGATGAACCTCACAATGAGGATTGAATCAGAAAAAGGGACGCTGTTTTTTCCGTGTGCTATACTATGAGCGTTGTAGACTAAGGAGGAACGCATGGACATGTTAAGACCATTCAATGACCAAGTGAAACGTGGCGCACTGGTTGACCAATTGATCGCTGACGGAAAACAAGCGGAAGCCAACCTGACCATTGCCCAGGAAAACGAGTTCAACCGCAAGTTGCTCATCATCGGTTTAACAGGGGGAACCGCCGTGATGCACCTCATCATCCCGAATCCCTTGTTCATCTTGAATGGCTTGGGCTATTTGGCGCTCCTTGTTGCCCACAACACCGTTCCACAGCGCGAAAGCTACACCCGTTACACCCGTGATGTGCTGACCGCTTACACCGGCTTCACTTTCGTTGGATATTTCGTCGTGAATGGTCCTGCAGGCTTTCTCAGCGTTAGCGGTGTCCTCAACAAAATGATCGAACTCGCGCTGATGAGCGTGTTAATCGAGGAGCGTCTACAAGCAGGCACCCCCAACCTTGCTGCCGCTCTGCTTTCTGAACAGTTCGAAGCGTAATTGAACCCGCTCCCTGCCTCGCGCTTGGTGTAGGGGAATCACGTCTTTCGTTAGATAACGCTAAAACCACCTATTTTGTGCGAATAGGTCATCCGTTTTCGCGCTCAAATCCCTCGCCAACCGCCTCCAGTAGCGCGGTTTCGGCGCGGGCATCCTGCCCCGTAGCTACCAACCCGTCAACCGATTTCACTGCCCTGATCCCATCGAACAACAAGCTGTTGCACCCCCTACCACGTGCACGCCCCGCACTTATCTGTTATACTACCCTCACCGACCCGACTGGTTTTCACGGAGCGCAACCCATGACTCACCGCATCTTTCTTTCCTACGGGCGCAATGACGTTTACCCGCAAGGGACATCCAACAACGCCGTCGAGCAAGCCCAACATTTCACCATCGTGCAGAAAGTGTATGACCACCTCAAACGTGCCCATCATCAACCCTGGTTGGACAAATACGACCTCACCAGCGACCGCCCCTTCACCGACGCGCTACAACTGGCGGTGGAAAATAGCACCTTCGTCCTGCTTTTCATCGGTGCCCACGCCATGCAATCGGAGTGG
>CAIRDJ010000213.1 GCA_903877335.1 uncultured Chloroflexota bacterium
ACGCGGTCGGATGGGACATTCTGCAACGCATAGTTGAGAGCCTCCACTTGACGTTGTGCCGCTTTCTTGAACGTATCCGTATCGGCATCACGGAAGCGGATGTGCCGCCCCATCGCAAGATCGGGACAGTCCACTTGCAGGATCAAGCCGGCTTCGGTGATCTTTTCGTACTCAACCTTCATCACCTCTGCCAACGCTTGCAGATATGCCTCATCGCTGGTGTAGTATTCATTCGGTTGGAAGACAGAAATTACCCCCGGCGAAGCCGCGTTCATGAAGCCTTCGGTGGCGTAGATGTTCGCCAATGCCTGTTTAAGGTTAGCAATGTCTTTTTCGAGCGGGGCAAGGTCTTTGATGGTGATCTCCCCACGCACGACGGGGCGATGATACTTGGGCGTGCCCCCCTGTTGGGCAAGGCGTTCCTTGAACGCTGGGAAATCGTCTAGGTCTTTGGGCGTGGCACGGGGTACTTCGGCAATTTCAAAGCCCGTCAGGCGGTGACGAATGTAGGTGGCGTAGCTGATCTTGCTCATCTCCCCGTCGCTGATGATGTCCACCCCTGCCTCTACCTGCTTGCGCGCCACCTCTTGCACGGCTTGGGTCATGACGGCATCAAACTGGGCGGGGTCATAATTCTCGTCCCGATCTTGGGCGAAGAGTTGATCGACCACATATTGCGGGCGAGGCATGCTCCCCACGTGGGTGGTTAAAATGCGTTCGTTGCTGGTTTTCATGATGCACTCTTTCATTAAACAACTTATTTAGGCGGTTGGAAATCCTGCAAAGGGATGCCCATGTGTTGTTGGAACAAGTCCAACAGGCGTTGGGTATGCTCCGCCTTGTCTTGTTGGTAGTGCGACGGGTGAACCATCTTGCCCAGTTCGTTGGCGTGGTAGCCCAGCTCTGCCGCTTGCTGTTCAATCTGGGGCGACCAATACGGGTCTTTGCCCTCAAACACCCGATGCGATTCTAATACCGCAAAGAACCACCCAATCTCCTCCCCAATGTATTCAAAGCCCCGATACATGCCGGGGGGCAAGGTGATTAAATCCCATTCGTTGACATCAATATAGCCTTCGGCTTTGGCAGGATCATCTTCATTCCCCCAATAGAAACGCCACGGTCCCTTGAGGATGAAGAAGGATTCGATGTAATCATGCGTGTGCCACGCGGGTCCGTTGTGAGGCGGTGCCCACCCCATGCCAATCTGAAAGTTGTGAGGCGTGGTGATGGCGCGTTGAATTTCGTAGTCGGGGTTTTCGCTGGCAGTATCCCCAATGACCGCGTAATTCATGCGATAGTGACGGGGGATCATGCTATCAATGAACATGATCGGGATGCCTTTATCTTTTAATTCGGAAAAGCGCATGACATTCTTTGCCATGCTTTCGGCGGTTTGCTTGGGATGTTCCATCGTTTTAGTTTCCTTGATACAGTATTGAAATAAGCCTCTTTTGCATACGTATGCAATAATAACCAACTTAGGTGTGTTTGTCAAATTTTGATTTGTCCCTGCCTCGCACTGCGCTATACTTAAGCGTATGCTTTGGGTATTGGCAATGAGAGAGGATGTCTACGGTGAAACTATTCATTAGCTACAAAAGCGAATACCGCGACATCGCCTTGCAAGTGCGCGATCAATTGCAGGCGTGGGGCTTTGAAACGTGGCTAGACAAGGATGAAATTCCCAAAGGGGGCTACTTCCGAGATGCCATTCAACGCGGATTAGAGACGTCGGACGCAGTGCTGGGCATCCTGACGGCGGAGGCATTTACCTCGCGTGAGGTGTTGTGGGAATGGGACTATGGGATTGCGAAGACGCGCTTCATCCCTTTGCGCTGGCAGGCTGTACCCCTCCCCTACCATCTACAGGGGAGCCAATACATTGATTTCGTAAGCAGTGTAGAACAAGGGTTTCGAGACCTACAAGCCACGCTGGGCACACAATCTGTTTCCACGCAAACCACGCATGTCGTCCCACGCGCCACCGTCCCCACCCAAGCCACGCCATCACATGACCTCCCCCAAACCCGACAACAACCATCCAACCGCACAATGTTACTCGATCAGGTGCATCTGGCATGGATTGAGGGGGTGTTGCATGCCAACCTCGAAGAGAGCCGTCAGTTGGACATGGGCATCCGTCTTGCCCCCAACGCGGTGTTGCGCTATCGAGACTTAGGCGACTACCCTCTGAACCAAGCGCGCGACATCCTTCAAGTATTTGAGGACAATCACCGTCAGTTGTTAATCCTGGGTGCGCCTGGAGGGGGGAAAACCATCTTGATGTTGCAACTGGCAGAAGGTTTGATCGCCCAAGCGCGTGCCGACGCAGGCAAACCCATCCCCTTGATCTTCAATCTGTCGTCGTGGGCAAGCACGCAAAGGCTACAAGACTGGCTGGTAGTGGAATTACGCACTAAGTATGGCGTGCCCAAGCAGGTGGCAAATGACAATCTTCAACATGACCAGCTTTTGTTCTTGCTTGATGGGCTGGACGAAGTGCAGGAGGAACATCGTAGCGCATGCGTGGAGGCAATTAACGCCTTTCGCAAGACACATCCCTACACCGATATGGTGGTGTGCAGTCGCCTTGCCGACTATACCGCCCTCACCCAACAGCTCGATCTAACAGGGGCGATCGCGCTGGATAAACTGACTCCCTCGCAGATTGATGATTATCTGGCAGGTGCAGAGTTTGCAGGCGTGCGCCAAGCGATGCAACCCGATGGTGAATTGCACCAACTAGCGGAAACACCCTTCCTCCTGAACGCAATTGCCACCGCCTATCGTGGTTGTTCCCCCTACCAGTTACAGTTGGCTTCGAAGGAGCGACGCACCACGCACCTTTTTGCACGCTATGTTGAAACGCGCTTACGGTCAACTTCCTCCACCTACGTGCCACACGAACAACTGCGCTTTATGGGGTGGTTAGCACGTCGCATGGTTGAACACGGCAAAACCACCTTCTATATTGAAGAGTTACAACCCAGCTGGCTTCAGTCAGGCATCAATAAGTGGTTCTATAGAGGGGCTATTGGCGTAATTTTCGGGCTAATTGGGGTGCTGATTGGGGGCTTGATTGGCGTATTGATTGTTGGGTTGGTCGGGGTGCTAATTGTTGGGCTACTTGGAGGACTGACTGTGTATGAGATTCGCCTGTCCGAAAAGTTGGTGTGGTCTTTATCTTGGAAGTCCTTGAGAGCCATGATTGTCAGGTTGGTCATAGGGCTGATCGTGGGACTGATCGGGGGGCTAATTTGGGGGATACGTGTTGGACTCATTTGGGGACTGATTGTGGGCTTAATTGGGGGGCTGAGTGGTGGATTGATTGGGGGGTTGAGTGGTGGGCTACGCCACGCAGAATCGGTTGAGTTAAGAAATATTCCAAATAGTGGAATCAAACGATCTTTACAGAATGGTTTACGTGTGATGATGGTTTGGGGACTGATTTGGGGGATGATTGGGGGAATCATCGGAGGGACGATATGGGGACTGACTGTTGGGTTGAGGGTTGGACTGAGTGTTGGGTTGATTGGGGGGCTGTTTGTTGGGCTGAACTATGGCTTACGCGCGGTCATCCAACATGTGGTATTGCGGTTTTTGCTCCAGCGCGAGGGGGCGTTGCCAGGCGCACGGGGCGCATTGGGGTTCATCAGGCTAGGGAACTATGCAAACTTCCTCGATCAGTGCACCCGGTTAGGATTGTTGCGCAAGGTGGGAGGGGGCTACATCTTCCGCCACCGCTACGTGCTGGAATACTTTGCCGAGCAGGAACTGAAGTGAGGGGGTAGCTACCGCCCCTAGAGTTTCCCCCCACGCAGTGGGGCAATGGCTTGGGGGTGGGGGGAAATAATACATTAAACATGGGATAAGATGAGCCACTCAAACAATCAATACAATAAATATTTCTCTCGTGAAATGCGACATAAAACAACCCCTGCTGAAAATATCTTATGGCAGGCGTTGCGTCGCAATCAACTTTTAGGGTTGTACTTTCGCCGTCAACATGCCATCCATCCGTTCATTGTGGATTTCGTTTGCTTGTCGCACCATCTCATTATTGAGGTGGACGGTGGGATTCATGACTTGCCTGAACAAGCACTCCTTGACCATGAGCGACAGATTTATTTAGAGTCATTCGGTTTTCGGGTGATGCGCTTCCGTAACGAAGCCATCATGGCAGATTTACAAGAGGTACTAAATCATATTAGCGAAGCGGTGGTGCGCCCCCTCCCCTAAATCCCCTCCCCCACTGCGCGTCGCTTGTGAGAGAGGGGACTTTCACGCACACGGTGGCTCATGTTTTTTCCCCGTCTCCCACGAAATGGGGGAAGGGGTCAGGGGAAGGGGGGCAGTTTTCCCCGTCTCGACCCAGTGGGGGAGGGCGTTGCGCGGTAGCCCTCGTCGTAACGGACAAGATGC
>CAIRDJ010000214.1 GCA_903877335.1 uncultured Chloroflexota bacterium
AAGTCCGTGACATGCAAGACATCTAAACCCAGACGACTGACTTCAAGCCCCAGTGCCTCACGTTCGATGCGGTGGTGGCAGGGTGTCCACATGGGGATACAGGGAAATGATTGGCTCATGCGCGAATGCATTTTACGGCTTTGAAGGACGAAGAAGCGATCTTGATGGCTAGGATGCAACTCAAGTTGTTGAATCAGGTTCACAATGTAGGTGCTAATCCCCCCCGTGCGATAGTAAGGGAGGCGTGCATCAATGCCAATTCGCATGGTTGGGTTCTTACTCATCCAAGAAGACGCTACAATTCACCGTCCACGCAGGAACACACACGGCAATGAAAACCAGATTTTCTCGGCTTGTGGCTAGGTTACGGATTTGATGCACCATGTTTGCAGGAATCAAGATGGTATCCCCCACCTTCACACTTTGCACTTCGTCCCCTAAGTGTAGTTCCCCTTTACCTGCCAAGATGTAGTAGGATTCCTCGTGTTGAGGGTGGTAATGTGCGCGGGAGGCTTTGCTGGGTGGGAGGGTAATTTGGGCAACACTGTGGTGAACGCTCCCCCCCGCCGTATGACCAATCGTCTCGGCGATCAGTTCGCCGTTGGGACTGGCAAAGCTCGGAACGTCAATGCTATTTTTGAGGTGCATAGTATGGGAGCCATTCTGCGACAATCATGTCTAGCCTACTGTCTTGGTCTAAGGTGTGCAAGGTGTCATTCAAAAGCTGTAGTAAATCCGCACGCTGTTCCACAACCACCATTGTATACCACACATGGGTGACTTGTTGAGATTGCCATTCAGCACGGGCGATTTTTGGGTTGAGCGTGTCACTCAAGGTGGTGGGCTGAAGGAGTGCCCAGTCTACCACGCCCATCTGAAAAGCATTTAAGGCGATGGATTCTAATTCATACGGGGCAATCTCAAACGGTTTCAAGCGTCTTTGCCAGCGTTGCAACAACTGATGCCCCTCGCTCCCGAACTGTACAGCTACCCTTTTTCCTGCCAAACCCTCCAGACGAGGGGAGTCATCTTTGCTCAATAGCAGATAGCCATTATCGAAGTATTGGCGCGTATAACGCACGCTCTTCCCATCATACAACGAATTGGGTTGTAAGCCCGCTACGACCACATCCACCTGATTGGATGTGACTGCATCGTATAGACCGTCTGCACCAATTGGGATCAAGGCGGATTCAATCCCCCAAACTTCCCCAATCAAGCGCATGAGGTCAACCTCTAGCCCGATCATTTCCCCCTGTTCGTTGATGTATGCGAAGGGTTTGCGATCCGCCTGTAATCCCACGCGCAAAATCGGGTTGGTCAACACTTGTGACGGATCAGGCGTTGGGCGAGGGGCAAGGGGAAGGCGTGCGATCGCCAGGATCAAAACGACCCCAGCTACGATCAACCCTACTCGTCGCCATGTGTTGGTGGATCGAGCCAAGGTGTATCTCCAGTTTGTTGTCCTTGCGTGTGTTGTTGCAAACTTGAATACAAACCATCGCCTACAAAAGATGGGGAAACGAGCGCGAATCCATCTTGATAGCTATTGAGGGGGGCGGGGGTTCTAAACACCCATAAGCACATCTGATCTAACCACTCCCAGCTTTCTGCCATGTGTAATGCTTGCAGCGTATATTGGATGCGCTGGCTAGGCTTAACCGAGAATACCCAAGCTGGGTCATCATTCCAGCCGGTCTCGGTGATGATGACGGGTTTTTCACCATCCCCAAACCGCTCCATGATGCCATGCAACAACTCCACCCGTCTAAAGTTGAGCTGCATCCTATCTGCTGGTGCGTCGGGTGGGTGGGTGAAGCCATACGTGTGAACGGCAACACCATCAAAGTAGGAATTTCCCCCCGCCTCATAAATCTGTTCAAGATAGATCAGGTCATTCAGCCCGTAGGAACTGTTGAGCGGTTCAAGCGTGGGTGCCAAG
Organism: uncultured Chloroflexota bacterium; assembly: GCA_903877335.1. Taxonomy (GTDB): domain Bacteria; phylum Chloroflexota; class Anaerolineae; order Aggregatilineales; family Phototrophicaceae; genus CAIRDJ01. The sequence continues at coordinate 1,943 of CAIRDJ010000214.1, forward strand.
CCTGCCAATAAAATAGGAATATGGGGGCTTTGGCGTTTTACCGTCTCATAAGTTATGCGCAACAAGTCAACATAAGCAACGGCATCAACCGCGTTATATCCCCATTCAAAGCTAATATTCGGCTCATTCCAGATGATGACCCCTGCCAGTTGAGTTTGATAGCGTTCGGCAAACTCTGCTACAAATTGGGCAAAGTTGGGGTACGCGCTAACGGGTAGGGTGTTCAAGGTTGGGTTAGCGATGCCGGTTTGTGCCCACGCCGGAACTAAACCCATGCGTGCAATGACTTTTAACCCTTGTTCGTGGGATTGCTCGAAAAGCCGATCAAAATTCCTCCAGTCATAGGTGGAGGGGGTCGGTTGGGCGTATGCCCACGGAAAGAACTCTACTATGTGGGTTGCCCCCATCTCTCGCACAAGCTGGAGGGTGTATTGAACCTTCCAGTCTTCCACTTCATCGGTCAGGCGTGTGTGCACGCACAGCTTGGGGGAGGTCGTGTGGACTACGTAAGGTTGGTCAACGTGTTGAAGCTGGGCGCGAGGGGGGATGAGGTAGACATAGATCAATATGATGCCCAATACTCGTCGTAACCACATTACCCTACTGGTCATTTTGCCCAACGGGTTGGCTTTCAATGCGCAAAGCGATGACCACGATTAATTCCTTGTACAGCTAAAAATGATTCAAGATGGTCTAGTGTGCGATAATTAAATCCAAAGTTGATTCTTGACACGTCGATACGCTCACGTTATTCTCACCAACTAGCCTTTGCCAGATGAATCGAGGTGTCGCTTACTAACTTAGCTCACTTTGCTAAATTAGCCAATGCGTTACCCGCATCTCATTCAAAATTATGGTACGAAACCTGCATTTGCAAATGCGCAATGTTCTACGGTTGATGTATCCAATTCAATTGTGGTTTTGGACCTTCGCAAACCCGTTGTACTGTGGTTTAACAGGGCGGTCTGAGTTGGATGATGATCCCGTCGCTTCAACCTCACCTGCGACACCGCGCGGCAATTACGACGGCGCACGCTTAGATTCTGATTTAGCGTAAGTGAACCGATGGTTCTGGCGTTAGCATTCACCAACACAATTTTGCAATCCAAAAAAGGTGTCCTGCGTGGTGTTTTGTCAATGAATTTTGGTACTCCAATTGATGGGTTAAAGTCCCCCGTTTCTGTAAGATTGCTGGTATAATAAAGGGGCAGTCGCGTTGTGTGGCGCATGATCGGCGTTGACCCCGCAACGATGACTGTGATGTTTTTGGTTCAGTGAATATGAAAACGTTCTTAAACGACTGGCTGAAGCGGACTTTTTAGAATGACTAGCGTGCAACTCGCAAGCAACACACAACCGTTATATTCTCCAATTTCTCCTAATGGGCAACTTCCATGGTGGCATCATGCCATCATCTATCAAATCTACCCACGCAGTTTTCAAGATACCAATGGGGATGGCGTGGGGGACTTACGCGGCATTCAACAACGCCTTCCATATTTACAAGCGTTAGGGATTGATGCGATCTGGATTACCCCTTTCTATCGTAGTCCCATGGCGGATTTTGGCTATGACGTGTCAGACTACTGTGACATTGACCCGATCTTTGGGACAATGGCAGATTTCGATGCGATGCTTGCCACCGCGCATGAATTAGGCATTCGTGTCGTGGTGGACTTTGTGCCCAATCATAGCTCCGACCAACATCCCTGGTTCATCGAGTCACGCTCTTCACGCGATAACCCCAAGCGTGATTGGTACATCTGGCGCGATGGTAAGGATGACGGTCAACCCCCCAATAACTGGGAAGCATTCTTTCATGGGAGCGCGTGGACGCTTGACCCCACCACTGACCAATATTACTTGCACCTGTTCCTTGATGAGCAACCTGACCTCAATTGGCGCAACCCTGAACTCGCACAAGCCATGAAACAAGTGTTGCACTTCTGGTTGCAGAAGGGTGTAGACGGTTTCCGATTGGATGCCATCACCACCATGATGAAAGCCCCTGACTTTCCCGATATGCCTCCCGATGATCCACGCTTTCAAGGTGGATTGTTGTTGCGTTTGGTGGATGTTCACAACTACCCTGACTTGCACCCCATCCTGCGTGAGTTCCGCCAGATTGTGGACAGCTATCCCAATCAACCCATCTTGGTGGGTGAAACGGGTTGTGCCGACTTTAATGAGTTGATGGACTTCGGCGGGCGCGAGGCACTCGATGAGATTCACCTGCCCATGAACTTGAAAACGCCATGGTTTGCATGGGATGCGCACGTGTTGAAGCAGGCATTCACCGATTACTATACGGCTTTGTCGAAGGGAGCTGTGCCTAGTTTGGTGTTGGGCAACCACGATCAAGGACGCTTAGCAAGTCGTTATGGGGTGGAGCATCATCGCAATGCCAACATGCTTTTGCTCACACTGTGGGGTGTTCCCACCATGTATTATGGTGATGAGCTAGGAATGTTGGATGGCTTGATCCTGCCTGAACAACGTCAAGACCCCTTCGTTGGGCACGATGACTATCACGGCTTGGGGCGTGACCCTGGACGGACTCCGATGCAATGGGACGCCACCGCCTATGCCGGCTTCTCTACCGTAGAGCCATGGCTACCCGTCCAAACCACCTTCCTCTCGAATGTGGCAGAACAAGAGCAAGACCCCAGTTCCACGCTCAACTTTTGCAAACGGCTCATTGAGTTGCGTCGTAGCTCGCCTGCGTTGCATCGCGGGAGCATACAATTTTTAGAGACCACAGAACCTTCTCTGTTGGCGTATCAGCGCGAATTTGAGGGTATCCGCAACCTCATCATCATCAACTTTGCGGATACATCATGTACACTTGATTTGTCAAACATGACTGATCGCGTTGAATTTTGGTTGTCAAGCAGGATGGATGTTCCGACTTTCGACACCGTTTCATCCATTTTTATTCGCCCCTACGAGAGCCTGCTACTCAAGTTGGGATAGGTGATGGGTTGGTGCGGTACAATTTATCGCAACCCCTCACAGAATTTGTTGTGTTCATCTTCAAATTTACAGGAGATTTTCAATGAAACGTACTCTCGTAGTTGCACTGTTGTTGCTAACCGTTGTATTGGGTGCTGTCAGCTCTGTTGGCGCACAAGATGCTCTCCCCGCTTTCAACCTGGTTGTCTGGAGTTCTGACGGCGAATCAAATGATGTTGTTCTGGTAGAACAATTCAATGTCTGGGCAGAAACTGCTGCTCCTGGATCAACCATCGAACTCGTTTCTAAGGAAACCGAAGCCCTCCGTAACGATATTCTCACCGCAGGGTTAGCAGGTTCTGGCTTGCCCGATCTCATCCTCGGTCCCAACGATGCGATCGGCGTTTTTGAAGACGCTGGGTTGTTGCAACCCCTCGATGAGTTGTTCGATATTTCTCTCTATCCCTTCAACATTGGTGCAGCACAAGTGGGTGGCATGACCTACGGCGTTCCCACCAACGCGGGCAACCACCTCATGTTGATGGTGAATACTAGCCTCGTTTCTGAAATCCCCCAAACTTGGGAAGAACTCATTGCCACTGCTCGTGCTGTTGAAGAAGCCAACCCTGAAATCCAAGGGTTCGCCTACAACTTGAACGAACCGTTCTGGTTCTTGCCCTTCGTTCACGGCTTCGGTGGTTCCACCTACGCTGAAGACGGAAGCATGGTCTTGGATGGCGAAGCATGGGTGAGTGCGTACCAATTCGTACACGACCTCAAGTTCGTTGAAGAAGTTGTTCCCCAAGAATGTGATTACGCTTGTGCAAACGACCTCTTCAAAGAAGGTAGCGTTGCCATGATTTTGAACGGCGACTGGGCATTGAGCGAATACCTTGATGTTGAGAAGTCTCCTGCATTGGGTGAAAACCTCGCTGTTGCAGCTTGGCCCACTTTGGCAAACGGCGCACACCCCATGCCTTTCACCGCTGGTAAGTTCATCAGCATCCCCACCACCACCGCTGATGCACAACTTGCTGGCGCAGTTGCCTTCGCAACCTGGTTGACCACCGATGCTGCTGCTGTAGAAACCTACTCCATCGGTACCGGACGCTTGCCTGCAATCACCGCTGTTGCAGTGGATGCCATGACCGACCCCATCCTCGCCGCTTCTAACGCGGTCTTGGCAACTGGTGTGGGCATGCCTGCAGACCCAACTTTGCGTTGTATGTGGGACAGCGTTCGCCCAAGCCTTGAAGGTGTTATGAGCGACAGCATGACCGCAGAAGATGCGGCTATGGAATCACAAATCGCTGCAGAAGCCTGCCTCGAAGGCTAAATACTCACCATAAATAGGGATGGGGTGGACGTTCCGCTCCATCCTTATTTTTTGTGCTTTAGGATGAAGATAACCTCATGGAATTTAGTGGCTTAGATCTCAACACGGTTATACAAACGCTAACTAAAATTCTACCTATTTTGGTGGGTGTTTTAGTGGGTAGCCTCGCCTTACAGTTTGTGCTGTATCAATTCCTTCACAAAGTCGTCAAAACAAAACATGCGCTTCCTTATACGTTGCTTGCGCCCGCTGCCATAGCTATTGTTGCCTTTTTGCTGTATCCGCTCGGTTACAACACGTTGCTCGCCTTTTCTGAGCTGAAGCGTTCCACTTTTCCATGTTATAGTCCTGTCGCCATTGGAGAGTGCGAGTTAACCCACTTGTACGGCTTGGACTACGGCTTTGCCAACTTCCGTGATGTGTTCTTTCGCGTGCGCGATGGCGAAATCTTGGGGTGGGGGCGGTTGCTTCGCACGGCGGATTCTACCTTTCCCGTCCTGTTGCAACGCACCGCGCTTTGGACAGGCTTGAACGTCATCTTTCACTTCACGATTGGGTTAGGCTTAGCCTTGTTGATGAATCAGAAGATTCGTTTTAAGGGAATCTATCGGTCTTTAATTGTCTTGCCTTGGGCAATCCCCTCTGTCATCACTGCCCTCACCTGGAAACAAGAGTTTCACGCTCAGTACGGTTTCGTCAATGTGATGATTAGTAGTTTTGGTGGGCAACCGATCAGTTGGTTGGATGATCCCGTGTTGGCGTTTGTTGCAGTGGTTTTTGTGAATGTGTGGCTCGGTGTTCCGTTTTACATGGTGATGCTGTTGGGTGGCTTACAGAGTATCCCAGCTGATTTCTACGAAGCAGCGCACATTGATGGCGCAAACGCGCGTCAAAGTTTTTGGACGATCACCTTACCTATGTTGCGCCCCATCATCATTCCCGCCGTTACACTCGATGTGATTTGGACGTTCAATAAGCTCGATATTATTTTCATCATCTCTGGTGGTGGACCTCAAGAAAAAACAAACATTTTGGTTTCTGCCTTGTTCAATGCCGCGTTCGGTCCTGCTGCAACGCAACAATTGGGCTTTGCTGCCGCCTTTTCAATTGTTATTTTCTTCATTTTGTTTATTTTCGCTGTCATTTGGATTACCAGCAGTGGTGGTTTGAAGGAGATTTATGACCGATGAACACTCGTAAGTCATCAAATCAGATAACGCTTGGGCTTGGTGCGGTACTTGCTCTCGTTGGCTTAATCCTCACGTTTGTCAATCAAATGAACTGGTTTTGGTTCATGGCGGGGGCGTGGTTGGGCTTGTTGGTTTGGCAACCAACGCACTGGGTGCTGGTCTCATATTCAATCATTTCTGTTTACCCCGTCTTGCGCGTGATTAGCATCTCACTCCGTCCCACTGCCAACTTACTTTCGCGCTCTTTGGCGATCATCCCACCCAATGCAACCTTTGAAAGTTACGTCGTCCTCTTCTTGGAAGAGGAGTTCCTGCTGTGGATTTGGAACAGCTTTTCCATCACGATGGTGGTTGCCAGTGTGGGGGTGATTGTTGCTTCAACAGGGGCGTATGCCTTCAGTCGCTGGCGGTTTCCGGGTCGTCGCCCTGCGTTGATCTTCCTTTTGACCACCCAAATGATCCCAGCGGGGATGCTCATCATCCCCATCTTCGTGATCGTGGCACAGTTGCAACTCACCAATAACATCATCGGGTTGATGTTGGCGTACATTGCCACCGCTATCCCCTTCAGCATTTGGATTCTGAAAGGCTATTACGACACCATTCCGCCTGACTTGGAAGAAGCGGCAATGGTGGATGGGTGCAACCGTTTAGAATCGTTCTGGCGCATCATCCTTCCTTTGTCCACCCCCGCGCTCTCGATTGTATTCCTGTTCAACTTCTTGGGGTCTTGGTCTGAATTTATTGTGGCAAAGGTTATCCTACAGGCGAATTCCACCCAGACGTGGCCCTTGGGTTTCAATGAGATGATTGGCACATTCAGTACCGACTGGGGTAAATATGCCGCTGGCTCGGTGATCGTGACCATTCCCGTTTTGCTCCTGTTCCTGTGGCAGTCACGCTATTTGATTAGTGGCTTGACCTTAGGAAGCGTTAAGGGTTAAGCCTGCTACTTTCGTCTTTCGTGGTGTATGTTGAAGGAAAGTTTTCTTTGATGAATACCACGAAAGGCAAACTGGATGTACGACTTGATTACACTGGGGGAAACCATGTTGCGGCTTTCTCCTCCCCCTCCATTGCGCATAGGTCAGTCCTCTTCCCTCAACCTCACATTTGGCGGCGCAGAATCTAACGTGGCGTGCAACCTGGCACGCTTGGGGCGCATGACCTCTTGGTGGTCGCGCCTGCCCGACAATCCACTGGCGCATCAACTTGTGGCGATGTTACGCTACCACGGGGTGGATACCCAGCAAGTGACGTTCTGTGAGGGCGAACGCTTGGGCACGTATTACATCGAATACGGCACCACCCCGCGCGGGATTCAGGTTTGGTATGATCGCGCCAATTCCGCCGCCAGCAAGATGCAACCGCGCGACCTTCCCAGCGAATGGATGCAAAACGCGCGTTGGTTACACCTCACCGGCATCACTCCGGCCCTGAGTAACGATTGCAATGAGACTTGTCACACCGCCTTAGATTATGCCAAAGCCAGCGGTAGCCACATTTCCTTTGATGTCAACTATCGCGCTCTGTTGTGGAAACCGCACGTTGCCGCCAATGTGTTGGAATCCTTCTGCCATCAAGCTGATACCGTCTTCATTGCACGGCGTGACGCGCAACAGTTGTTCGGGGTGATTGCCGACAGCGTGCAAGATGTCGCCCGAACGCTTCAAACGCGCTGGGGCGGAACGGTGATTGTGACCGATGGTGAGGTGGGAAGCGCAGGGGACAATGGAACGGTTTCGATCCATGTGCCTGCTTTATCCGCTCCGATTATTGACCGCATTGGTGCAGGGGATGCTTTCGCTAGTGGGGTGATTGATCGCCTGCTGGATGATGCACCACTGGAAGAGGCATTGCAATTCGGCACAGCGATGGCTTCGTTGAAATTGTCCATCGCTGGGGATATTGCGGTTGTCACCCGCGCCGAAGTCTTACAAGCGTTGCAACCGACCTCGCCAACGCTACGCCGATAACTCGACTGGGCAGAGGGGTGAATGCTCCTCTGCCCAAGTAATTACCTAGCGCAGGAACGCCTCGTGCAGACCACCGTCTACACTGAAGATTTGTCCAGTAGTCTTGCTGAACGCCTCTGTACTGAGGAGATATGCCACTTCGGCTTGATCGTCGGGGGTGATGGGGCGTTTGGTGAGGGTGCGTTGGGCATAGAAGTTTGCTAACTTGCTACGCAGATCTTCTGTGCTTTCCTCCGCATCATGGGCGATATTGTACTTGACGAGCGAGCCTATCACGCGATCGCGTGGGAACATGCTACTACCCTCCACCACAGTGGCAGGTGCCAAACCATTCACGCGCACCAACGGAGAAAGCTCAACCGCTAACTCCCGCACAAGATGATTGGCGGCGGCTTTGCTGGTGTCATACCCTACGGATCCCTTCTTGGAGACCACACCGTTCACGCTGGTGGTCAGCACCAAAGAACCACGCAATCCTTGTTCTTCCCAAATGTGGCGGGCTTCGTCTGCGACAATATACCCCCCTAAAACGTTGACATCAAAGGTGAAACGCCATTTTTCATCGCTGATGTGCCCCGTTAAATCCGGGCTAATGAACACCCCAGCGGTGACGATGATGTTATCAATCCCGCCGTATGCCCATAGGATGCTGTTGAACATTGCCCGAACGCTCTCGCGTTGGGTGATGTCCACACTTAACC
>CAIRDJ010000215.1 GCA_903877335.1 uncultured Chloroflexota bacterium
AGGTCTTGTACATGGGGTTCACCCGCAGCATTGCGAATGATGGTTGTGCCCTTTGCCAGAACCGCTGCCAATAGCGTATTTTCGGTTGCTGTAACGCTTGCCTCTCGCAAAAGGATGTTTGCCCCCTTCAGCCCATTGGGGGCTTTCATACGCATGTACGTTCCATCATGATGGATGATTGCGCCGAGTTGTTGAACGCCATCAAAGAGCGTATCCAAGCGTCGCTCACCGATCACATCCCCACCCGGTAAGGGCAAGGCGACTTCCCCCATGCGTCCTAACATCACCCCAGACAGCACAATTCCGGCGCGTGTTCGCGCCATATCCCGATGTACCAACACGCCGTTGAGGGTGTGCGCATGTATACGCACCGTCTTTTCATCAAGCCATTCGACGGACGCGCCCAGTTGTTGTACTACGTTGAGCAATACCCGTACATCAACAATATCAGGGACATTGTGTAATGTGATGGGTTCATCAGACAGCAAACAAGCTGGCACCATCTTGGTAGCTGCGTTCTTGTTCCCGCCCGGGGTCACCTCGCCCACCAACGGAATCCCACCTTGTATGATAAATTGTTCCATCGTCTTCCTTCGATTCCTCTACAGCATCAAGCATCCTGCCAGATGATTCGCACGCATTGTCTGAGGCAGAACGGAAAAACTATTGTAATGAGAAGCATCTAATTGACAAGCAAAAGCCATCGAATTATACTGCTCTAGCAATCGTTCATAATGATTTGACACATCGACAATCACATGACCCACCAACATCACCACCCTTCACATGCAAATTCTTCGCAACTAAGGTGACACACAAAGCGATGTGATGATGGGTTTATATTTTGGATAGGATTCCCCGCTTTGGCGGGGATTTTTATTTATAGGGCAATCTACGGGAGGCAATTATGCTGGCAGTTATTGATTATGGGGCAGGTAATTTGCGAAGCGTCTTACACAGTCTGAAGTATTTACAGGCTCAAGATGTTCGCGTCATTCACACTGCCGATCAACTTCAGACCGCAACAAAGGTTATTCTGCCGGGCGTGGGTGCCTTCGGTGCTGGAATGCAACAATTACACAAACAACATCTCGTAGAAGCAATTCAAGCAATCATCCACAAAGGCACACCCTTTTTGGGAATTTGTGTAGGCATGCAAATGCTCTTTGAGACTAGCGACGAAATGGGCATCCATGAGGGTCTGGGTATTCTGGACGGCAACGTGACGCGCTTTAACCTTCCGACTGGGTTCAAAGTTCCCCACATGGGGTGGAATCAACTCCGCGCCACCCAACCCAATTCACCCTTACTGCGCCACATCCCCCCACAAAGTTACGCCTACTTCGTGCATAGCTACTATTGCGCCCCACAACATGCCGAGCATGTCTTGCTAGAGAGCGAGTATGGCTTTCCCTTCGCCGCTGCTGTGCAACATGAAAATATCTTTGGGGTGCAATTCCACCCCGAAAAAAGCCAACAAACCGGCATTCAGTTACTCGCTAACTTTTTGGAGTTGTAGACATGATTATTTTTCCTGCCATTGATCTACGCGGTGGTAAAGTCGTGCGGTTACGTGAAGGTGATCCTAACCAGCAGACCATCTTTTCTGAGCAACCGCTAGAAACCGCACAACGTTGGATTGAACAAGGGGCGCAATGGATTCACGTTGTCAATCTTGATGGCGCATTCAATCAAGCAAATCACAATCTAAGCGTGTTAGAAGAGGTTGCCCGTTTGTCGGTATCCATCCAATTCGGCGGAGGCTTACGCTCCCTTATGGATATAGAACGCGCGTTTGAATGTGGAGCGCAACGGGTGGTCTTGGGGACGGTTGCCCTAAAAGAGCCACACATTGTGCATGAGGCAATCCATCGCTTTGGGGCGGATGGCATATGTGTGGGGTTAGATGCACGTAATGGATTCATCACCACGCATGGATGGACAGAAACCGCCACCATCACCCCTGTTGAGTTAGGGTTACGCATGGCAGGAATAGGAGTGCGCCACGCGCTCTTCACGGATGTTAGCCGTGATGGGGCACTGTCTGGCTCCAACGTACAAGCAACCATTGAACTTGCCCAACAAACTACTTTACAAGTGATCGCTTCTGGTGGAGTAGCCACAT
>CAIRDJ010000216.1 GCA_903877335.1 uncultured Chloroflexota bacterium
ATCGCTGCCATGTATTCCTGTCGGATTGGCTCAGCAAGTTGCCACGGCTCGGTATTCACCTCCACCACCGGATTGACCACCCACGCCCCATATAACCCAGTGGCGATGCCAATCATCATGCCCACCGCGAGCGCGCTCCATGAGAGTCTACGCCACAACGGTCGGTTGCGCTGGCGCGAATGCAAAGCCCGCTTGTTGTGATGGTTGGTGTGGGTCATGGGGTGCCCTCCGCTTGTCGGTACGGAAGCATGACTGGGGTTAAGCGTCCTAAGGCGTCGCTTAGGGCAACCAAGGCGGGTATCTCATCAATGAATACCGAGCCTGTAATGTAACGTTCGGTCACGTCTTGCACATGTTGGGGGATATTTTCCACCTCTAACAGGCGCAAGCGGGAGCGTGCCAACTCGGTATCCCTGTCTTGTAGCCACGCATTGGCAATCATGACGGTATAATCATCTTTGTAGGACTGATCTAAAGCAGCAGCAGGGCTATTGACATACTCAACCGGAAACGGCACCCAACCGAGATATAATCCAAGTGCCAAGCCAATCATCAGACCGATGAGGAGGGAGATCAGAAATCGTAGCATGTTGATTTACTGTCGCTCCAAGTTGATAATACTGGAGGTAGAACGGTTAAAAAAAGCCAGACGAACACAACGTCTAGCTTTTTGTAGTAGCGAAGGTGGGACTCGAACCCACACTCCGGGGGGAATGCGATTTTGAGTCGCACGCGTCTGCCAATTCCGCCACTTCGCCGAAGAATGTGTCAGAATGGTATGCGCGTTCGCAAGGAATGTCAATAGAGAAATGCAAACAACAGAGACTCAACTGATCCGACAAGCCAGCACGGGCGACTTAAACGCCTTTAACGCGCTCGTACTCCTCCATCAGGAGGGCATTTTTAACCTCGCCTGGCGTGTTTTGGGGGAGGAAATGGCAGCGGCAGATGCCACGCAAGAGACGTTCTTGACCGCCTTTCGCAAACTGCACACCTTTCGTGGGGGGAACTTCAAGGCGTGGTTGGGGCGCATCGTCACCCACATTTGTTACGATATGCTCCGCTATCAAAAACGTCGCCCTGCGGATTCAATCGAAGACCTTGCCCCCGAGGACAACGATGACGGCTTGCCACTCGCAACTCAAGACCCCCTTCCAGAGGAAGTCACGTTACAGCGCGAATTGCAACGCGCGATCCAGGCGTGCATAAACGCGCTTAAGCCCGATCAGCGCGTGGCACTGGTCCTGTGCGATGTGGAATCCTACAGTTATCAAGAGATTGCCAACCTAGAGCGAGTATCGTTGGGCACGGTTAAATCCCGAATTAGCCGAGCGCGTGCGTCTGTTCGGGAATGTTTGCGGGGCGTTAAGGAACTTTTACCCCTTTCGTATCGTCAACAATTATGAAGCACACTAGATAGACTGATGACACAACCTTCCCCCCTCCCACCCGAAACGCTGGAGCAACTTTCCGCCTATCTCGATGGTCAGTTGTCACAGCAAGAACAGCACGAAGTGGCGCAACGCCTTGCTGTCGATGCGGTTTGGCAAGCGGAATTTGCGTCGCTACAGGCGATGAGTGAACTTCTGCACGAGTTGCCCCGCCGTCGCGTCCCGCGTGATTTCACCCTTACGCCCACGATGGTGAGCATCCCCCGTTTTCTGGTGTTCCCCGCCACTGTCCCGTATAGCCTTTCGAGCGCGGTGGCGGCGGTGCTGCTGGTTGCGTTGGGCTTGCGCTTCATCTTGGACGGGGCTACCCAAGCGGCACTTTCGCCCGCTTCAAGCCTCACCTATTCTGAAGCGGTCTTGCAATCGGATGAAAGCGTCGCCCGTTTATCAACCCCACCTGTGAGCGCGTTGACCGCCCCACTGGTGGCAGATGCTCTTGCAGATGTTGCCAGCGAGCCAGAGGGCATGCTTGCCCAAGTCGCTGCTCCCGCTGAAATGGTGACACGCCCGCCAGAAGCGGACATGGCGCGGGTGGGGGAACCCACCTTGATGGTTCAACCGGAGGCGGGGGCATCCCCTGTTTTGACCGCCTCACCTTTCCCATCACCCAACCCTGGGCACATGTCAAGGGCAACCACGACCATCACGGACGATCAACCCCAAGCAGCTCTGGCAGCGACGGAACAGGTTGCACGCTGGGCGGGGTGGTGGCTTGCATGGGGGAGCGTGGTAGTCGGGATTTTTTCAGGAATCGTGTCTGTTGGCACAGCATGGATGAGGTTACAGCAATGAGTAAACGACGTGAGTA
>CAIRDJ010000217.1 GCA_903877335.1 uncultured Chloroflexota bacterium
CACCCTCGCCTTATGGTCATACACCGATTTGTCAGATCCACGCTGGACGTGGGGGAGCGAGTACATCTTGCTACGCCAAAGCCGAATGGCGCACACACCACAAAAGATCGGCGCACATTTGCCGAATGCGTGGTTAGCTTACGCGCTGGAAGGCTACCTATTTGTGAAGCACGCACCCTATACCAACGGCACTTACCCCGACATGAATTGTAATGTGGAGATGTTCACCAACCCAACCATGCTGGAGTTAGAAACGTTGGCACCGCTCACATCATTACAACCACAAGCGCACATCACCCATGTTGAACGGTGGGCATTGCTCGAACATGCTGTACAACCCCACGATGAACGCGATGTTAAAAGCCAGATCGCTCCTGCAATCGCCAATGCACTGGGGTGGTAAAAGACTGAGGGTACAAGGTTGTACCCTCAATTGACGGCTACCGACTATTTTGGAAGAAAGGGGGTGTTAGAGTACGACCAAGGGCGCGGGATGCCGTCAATCTCCTTCTTGGAAATGTGTAAGGCGTTGGTCTTTACACACTGCTTACTCTACCCCGTTTGGGGTGGGTTGTTGTATCCGCATACGTACTCGTGATGTGAGCAGTTGAATTCGGAAGCCTGGCTAATCACAAATCCTTCAATGAATTGTTGACAGCTCTAATTCCCTAGATGAAAATAAATATACGATGGATGTTTCATAATTGATGAGGTCAAAAATGAGTCAAGGTGCTTTTCAGGTTTACACACAGGATGAACAATTTAATCAACAATATCTCGCCTATCAAAGCAAATATGCTGAGAAGATGCGTGAAGGCGATAAGGTACTCATCAATAAGATTCAATCTATTGTGGAACAGCGCGGTGGTGTAGAAGGTATTCGACTGCTGGATGTCGGTTGTTCAACAGGTAACTTACTGTTACACATCCAACGCTTGGTGCCAGGGTTAGCGTTGGTTGGGTTAGATTTGAGCAAAGATGCTGTTGAGATGTGCCAAGCCAATCCACAGTTACAGGGCATTAATTTTGTGGTTGGTTCTGCCATGTCTATGGAAAATCTTTTTGAGCAACCTTTCGATATTGTCATTGCAAATGCGATGGTACATCCACTCACCTATGAAGAATTTGAGCAAGCATTGGTACAATTTGGACGGGTTCTAAAGCCTAACGGTTATCATCTCAACTTTGATGGATTCCATCCATTTGAGCAAGAGATCGCCGTTATGGAGTATTCCACCTATGGGAGTAGCTTGGGAATTCCCATTTACTACCGTAGCTTTACCCGAACATCACAATTGTTAGAACGTGCTGGCTTTGATCGAATTGAATTTCACCCATTTGAAATGCCCTTCGACCTAGAACGTGATCCACAAGACTTCACGAATTTAACCACCTACACGGTACGCACCGAAGACGGCAAGCGGATGAGCATGCGTGGTTCAATCTATCAATCATGGTGTCATTTGTACGCCCAAAAGCGTAGCGAATAACGATGAACAGAATCCCCTCACACTGTTGAGGGGATTTGACGGTTTTATGCTTTCAAAAATTCTGCCACGCGGTGCAAGGCTTCGGGCAGGTTACGTCGCCCCATCCCCAACCTGAAGTGTTGATCTCCCCAATCAAACTTGGTGGAGGGCACCATCATCACCCCACACGTTTCAATCAGTGAATTGGCAAAGCCAGACGCGCTTCCGTAGCGCAATCGTGGAAAACTGATTGCCCCGCTGGTGGGGGGTGTCCACGCGAAACGGTCGGCATAAGTGGCGAAGAATGGTTCAAGGTGGGCGATGTTCGCTTGAATGATCCCTCTGTTGCGGTCTAAAATTACCTGACGATGGCGAAGCGCAACCTTTGCCAAGAACTCACTGGGGGCACTGTTGCAGATGGTGGTGTAAAACTTGTGATCGCGGATGCGCTCGATCAGGTTATGATCTTGTGAGGCAAGCCATCCTATCCGCAAGCCGGCTAAGCCATACGCTTTGGACATCACCCCCAACCCAATCGCCTTCTCATACAACTCCACCGCCGACGGCGCAACCTTTCCCCCGTGATCTAAACTGCGATAGACTTCATCGCTGAATAGATAGAGGTCATGCTCACGCGCGAATGCCACCAGTTGTGCTAACTCCGCCTCCGTGAAGGTGTAGCTGGTGGGGTTATTGGGGGTGGTGATGAGTAAGGCGCGGGTGTTGGGTTGGAGCAGTTTGGGGAGCATCTCCCAGTCTAGCGACCAGCGGTTATCCTCGCTCTCGCGCAGTGTCCATCCTGAAATCTCGATGCCTAAATCTAGCGCGTTTTGATACTGCGACTGATACGCTGGGGTTTGGACAATCATGTGATCGCCCGCCTCTAAGACGGTGAGCGTGAACAGGAAGATGCCCTCTTGTGCGCCCGTCAAGACGACTACGCCCTGTGGGTCTAGGTTGGCGTAGAGGCTTGCCACCAACTCGCGTAGTTCTGGATCGCCCTGCGATTCGGTGTAGCCCATCCATAACTGTTGGAACGCCTCTTGGGCATCGGGTTCAAAAGCCAATAACTCGCCAATGCTCATGGATTCACAATCAGAGCTACCAAACATGTACGGCGCGGTGAATTCATGTACGGCGTAGAATTGTTCAATGTAAAAGGGGGTCAGTTTCATGCGTGATACCATCCTGTTCGAAATGTTGGAACGTCTAGCTTGCCCCGCCACGAGGTGGCATGGGCACACACACTAGCCAATTGTTGCATCCGTTGTGCCCCTGTTGTTTGTAGAAAAGAGATGCGCTCTTGAGGGGGGAGCTTGACCGCTTCTGCCCACACTGCCCGCCCAACAATTACGCCACTTGCCCCGTGTTGGCATGCCATTTCCGCTTGACGCAAGAAAATCTCAAAACTCGCCCCCGCGCTCAAGAGTGCCCATGGCACTTGCCCACATGCGCGGTTGAGTTGTTCCAGCGCAAATTGCCACGCCGTCTCGTTGCTGTTCAGCTTCTCGTTGACGGGGAACGGAACTTTTAGGATGTCCACCCCCATTGTGGCAAATAGTCGCGCGGACTCAATCACCATCGCCGTATAGTCAGCATCCGTTAAATCTCGCGTGGGATCAACAGAATACGGGATCGGCTCAAGAAATAGAGGAAGCTGGGCATGGCGACAAGTCGCTTGGATTTGTTCGACTAGCGCGATCTTCGCTTGTGCTTTGGGTTGGTCATTGGGGTTGAAGTACAACAGAAGTTTGACCCCATCCCCGCCCGTCGCTTTGATCTGCTCAACCGACCAATTGGGGATGAACTCGGTATCACGCATACTGGGGTGAAGGTCATAGTCAGTCACTTCAAGCGGGGCAAGGATGCCTTTGTCACCTGGGATCACGCCCTCCGCAATGCCTGCACCAATCCCAAAGTCGGGGTCGGTTAGGATGGCGGTTGAATGGGGGAGCAATGCTTGGGCAACGTCGCGCTTGAACGCTCGGAATGCCTCGTCGGTGATAGGGGCACCCTGCGCTTGATCGAGCGAAGTACGTAGGTTAGCGCGGTGGTCAACCGCGATGACGCAAAAGGTGGACTGGGGGGAACTACAATGTGAAAGATGGCGGTAGATGCCAATGCTGGTCATGGGTATGCTTCCAAGTCATGTCTGAATTTAGGGCATATTATACCCCCAAGTCCGCCCCCCGTCAGCAACGGGAAGCTGTGGAACATCACCCATGTAAGATGGCTTATTCGTTGGAATCTATATCAGACTCAAGTTCATCAAAGGGAATCTCAAGAATCTGTAATCCCTGTCGTTTCATAGATTGATATTCACGCAGATTCGTATAAGGGGGAGACTCAAAACCTTCCGCCTGTGCCATTGACCGTGTGCGATAGTTCATCCAGTAATCATCAAAGACCGAGATGCCCAGTTTGGAAAATACGCCTGATCCCTGTATCAGACGATCTAACGAACGTGTTGAACCAATATTCTTGGTGTTACCACTACCAGGAATATCAGAGGCGATACGATATTTTTCTTGCAGAAAAAATATGAAATTCCGTGCGACCGATGGAATGTTGCTTAAATTTGC
>CAIRDJ010000218.1 GCA_903877335.1 uncultured Chloroflexota bacterium
ACAAGTGGCAGACTTCCCCAAGATCGAAGTTTGGCGCAAGCAATGGGGCAACCTGCTCAGTCGGGTGTATGGAACAGACGTGGGGGACGATAACCTATTCATCCGCCACACCTACTTGTGCCAATTCGCGCGTTTGATTGGCTATGCCACGCTCAAGCAACAATTGCCCCAACTCCAAGACATCCCCGACATCATCAACGGGAAGGCGTTCGGTCAGTTTGGGGTCAAGAACATCGGGGAGAACGATTTCTTCAGCTGGATTTTAATTGATGATATTCAAGCCTCCGCCCTTTCCACCTTCTATCACTTGGCAAACGGCTTGACCGTGTATGACCTGCGACAGATTGACCAAGACTTGCTCAAGCAACTGTATCAAAGCCTCGTTGATCCTGCCACGCGCCACAACTTGGGGGAGTTTTACACTCCCGATTGGCTGGCGGAACTCACCCTAGAGGACATCGACTATCAACACCCACAAAGTTTGTATGATCCCACCTGTGGGAGCGGGGCGTTCTTGTTCAGCGCGATTCGTCGCTTGGCACAACAAGGGCTTTCGGCGGATGAGTTGGTACGCTTTGCCATTGATAACATCGTCGGCACAGACATTCACCCCCTCGCCGTCACCGTCGCCCGTATGAATTACGTCTTGGCATTGGCGGAGGCGTTGCGTGCGCAATCGCACGCATGGGGGACGCAATTGGTCAACATCCCCGTTTTCATGGCGAACGCCTTGTTAGCCCCCGCCGAGAAGAACAAGCCCCAAGACATCACCATTGAAACTCCAGAGGGGGAGTGCTTTCGCATTCCTGACCAAGCCCAAAGCGACGACCAACTGACCACGCTCATTGATAGCATGGAAGCGTTCGCCGAATTGGCGAAGGGGAAACCGCTCAAAGCAGGTAGCTTCGATCGAAGCATCAGCGAGAGCATGTCCACCCCTCCCACGCCTGCCACGCTTCGCACGTGGAACGCCAACCTTGCGCTGTTGACCAAGCTGAAGCAAGAAGACCGCAACGGCATTTGGGCGTATGTCCTCAAGAACCAAGCCCGCCCGTTGGTTTTGGCACGGCGCAAGTTTGATGTCGTGGTGGGCAATCCCCCGTGGCTCACCTATCGGGATGTGCAAAGCCCCCAGTTTCAAAAGGAAGTGCGCAAACTCTATCAACACTATGAGCTACTGCCCAAAAAGAGCCAGCACCTCATCACCCAGATGGAAATGAGTAGCCTGTTCTATACGTTGGTACATGACCGCTACTTGAAGGAAGGCGGAACGCTGGCGTTTGTGATGCCCCGTAGCGTCATCACGGGTGCCAAGCAACATCGCCCGTTTCAGTCGCGCGGGTTCACGCGCATCTTGGATTTAGAGCGCGTTTCCCCCTTGTTCAATATCCCCTCGTGCGTCCTCATCCAACAACACGACCGCCACACCGAAGCGATCCCTACGCTTGCCTATGTTGCCAGCTTGCCCGCGCATGAGATGAAGCTCACCCACGCCCGCGCCCACTTGCACCCCACCCCCACGCGCACCCACT
>CAIRDJ010000219.1 GCA_903877335.1 uncultured Chloroflexota bacterium
CTATTCACCAGTTCGCCATTGAGCAAGACCGCATCGCATCCGCTTTTGCCGTGTTCGTCCCCAAACTTCACGCTCCAAATGCCTTCACGGCGCAAGACGCGCAAGAGCCGCTCATGAGGGGCAACCTCTAAAGTACGTTTTTCACCATTGAGGGTGAGGGTGATAATCATGCTAAACCTTCCTTTATAGGGATAATAACTCAAGCTGGGCGCGAGCATCCGCCACCGCGCGACGCAATAGAACGGGGTACATTGCCAACCGATAGTTAGCTGTGCCCAGATAGTTTGAGGTGAGCGACATGGTATCTGTGGGCAGATCGGTCTCCTCGATCCATAGCCCATCCACCAAGCCCCATGTCACGCTTCTTTGGTGGATGATTTGCCCCGTGCTATCTAGGGTCAAGCGTACTGCTACGCATAGGATGGGGTCAGAGGAGGGCGTGCGGGCAATGTGCGCGGACCCCAAAATGGTATCAGCTGGGAGGGCGGACAGATGCAACAGGGTGGGTAGCCCGTGTCGTTGCTTGAACCAATCGCTGAAGGGCATTTCAACATCGGTATCCCCTGTGAAAACCGAGAGCATGGGATTGTGTGCCATCAACGCACAAACCCACTCGGCAGGGTATCGCTCCACTAACCACGTCTCTAAAAGGGAGGTGTTGTTGCGAATGTTGGTGGGAAGCGTGCGACGGATCGCCAGTTGATGGGTGAGCGGAACGGGTAGATTGATGAATTGTGTGAGCGTTAATCCGCTTCCCAGCGAAAGCATCTCGTGCGAGGGTTCAATCGTGTAAAGTTCTTCAATCGCTTGTAAATCAACGATGGTCTCATAGGGGAGTTTAAGCTGCCCCAACGCCAAGGCACCCCCTAACAAGGGGAAGCTACTGGGCTGTTGAAGGGCTTCCCACGCTTCGTTGAGGTTGGTCGGTCTAAGATAATGTTTGGGTTGAATCATAATTGTATCCTCATCATTCTTCACGAGTAATGTACCGCAAAACAGCGCATTACGGTACATCCTTCCGATAGACTCCCATCACCGCCGGTACAGGATCAAATGATAACAATGCGCTAGGGGGTGTTTCAATGTATTGTCCCAATAGGGTAGAGCCTCCCCCATCTAAATTGAGCGCGTTAGCCAATGCCAAATCAGATTCTGCTAACCAAACGGCAAGATCAAGCAGGGTGATGCCACCAAACGTTGTCACCAAGACCAACACATTCCCCGCGCTATCCATGCCAATCACGGTGCGACGGGTGGGACGGTCGGGGCGGGTGTCGAAGTAGGAACGCTCCCCGTTGGTGATGAGCATGGGGAAGGCTTGGATGACCTGCTCATAACCCTGATCGGTGTAATCCGTCACCAAGTGACTGAACATGGCAGGTTGTCCCCCTCGCACGACAAAACTTCCCCCACGCCGACGATAGGGATTTCCATAGGAGATGCCATCCGCCACCAATAACCCGGTGACGTTGTTTGCCGTATCAAAGAAATTGGTATTGAACAGCAACAGGGCTTCGGGATAGTTGGCGTGCCAGTCTGTTAGAAGCAGGGGAGCGTTGGGGCGATAGTGGGAGACGAAATCGAATTGTTGTGGGTCAATCCGATACGCCGTGACGATCAGTAAAAAACCGCCACTGGGGCGGTAGACCCTCCGCTCGATGCCTTCGGTCAGGGGTTCCCACCCTGCATAGGTGAGAGTGGGAGCGGGGGTGGGTGAAGGGGGAACGGCAACAGACTGACACCCCACGCTGGACAACAGCACGCTTGCCACCCACAACGGATTGACGATGCGGTGCTTGAATCGTTCCAGCAGGCGAAACACGCTAACCGTGCGCAACCGCCACAAGAATTTGTGTACGCGGAATAGATGCGGATGATCGGGTGGATGTTGCATGGTATCCTATCTATCGAATTGAGTAGGCTTTGTGCCACAATCCTAGCGAAAAAGTAACCCAGATGTATAGAGCATTTCATCTTTTGTGATAGAACCACATTCCTTACAATAAGGTTGATCAGACGAGACGATAGCCCATGAAGTTGGTTGAATCCTTGAAAACTCAGCGCAAACGGGTTGCCTCGCTGTGTGACAATCCGTGGTCATGTTCGCCATGATTTCTATATTTAGCCCACATTTACCAAGCTGTGTGCGCCCACTCGGTCAACAATTTCAACCCGAAACGATTCTGCGTCAAAAAGATACCCTATCCGCCATGCGTTCTAACAGGAGCTAAACCATGTCCCATTCACAAAAAGCCGCCCTACGCGGAGAACCCAGCTACGTTTGGCGTGATGGACAAGATCGCCGTTTAGCGATGATTGCCGAATGGGGCAAGCTCACCGCGCAATCGGTGGCGCTGGTGGATGGGTGTGGTAATGGGATGTATGCTACCAAAATCCATGAGGCGTTTGGCGCACGGGTGGAAGCGTTCGATATTGAAACCGAGCGCGTTGCCCTTGCCGTTGTGCATAGCCCCCACGCGGTGGTGGCAGCTGCAGAGGCAATCCCCTATCCGAGTGATACATTCGACTTCATTCTATCGCATGAGGTCATTGAGCATGTGCAAGACGATCGAATGGCGGTACAAGAGATGTGGCGGGTGCTGAAGGTGGGGGGGCGCGTCATCATGTTTGCCCCCAATAGGTGGTATCCGTTTGAAACGCACGGGCACTATTGGCGCGGGCACTATCACTTCGGCAACAGTCCCCTCATTAACTACTTGCCAGACGCATTCCGAAACCAACTTGCCCCCCATGTACGAGCTTATACACGGCGGGGACTGTTGGCGTTGTTCGCGGATTTGCCCCATCAAGTGGTGCATCATCGCCGTATCTATGGGGGATATGACAACCTCATCAACCGATTTGGAAAACCCGCCCAGCACCTGCGAGACGGGTTATACCACTTAGAAGGCACCCCACTTGATACGGTAGGGCTTTCCCACTTTTTGGTGATGGAAAAGACATCACCCTAAACCACAACAGTCACCCTCAGTTGGCGTCGCCAATCCAGACGGGCAAATTGCCCAGCGCGACAATATCTTCCCATCTGTCGGGTTCATTTCCCTCAGTGAAGATCGCCGCGCGAGCAACAACTTTGGCGTTAGTTTGCTTGATGATCGTCTCCATACCCTCTAACGTGCTACCCGTCGAGATTACATCATCGACCAAAACCACGCGCTTGCCGTCTATTAAGGCGCGATCCTTCTCATCTAGGTAGAGCGTTTGGGTGCTACCGGTGGTGATGCTCACCGTTTCGCTGTAGATGGTCTCTCCCATGTACGTCTTGTAGGATTTGCGCAAGACAATATAAGGGATGCCCGTATCAACCGACAGTTGATAGATCAGGGGGATGCTCTTGGCTTCCGCCGTGACGAACACCTGCGGTTGAAATTCTTTTAGCCGTGTTGCCAATTCTTTGCTACACGCTAAAACCAGCTCGGTATCCCCCAGAATATTCAGGATGGCAATTGTCACGCCAGGGGCAACTTCAAATTTCTCGAGCGTGCGGGAAACACCAGCGACGGTGACATCGTATTGAGGGCGTTGAGTCATGTTTGGGACACGTAATCCTTTCTGATTGATTGGGTAGTTTAGCCCTTGAACTCAAAACGTAAGCATTGGTTACAGATATAAATCTGATCGCCGTGTTTCAGGTGATAAGGTGCTTGAAGCATTTTACCATCTGCATAGGTTCCGTTCGTACTGCCTAAATCCTCAATCGTCCACACTGTACCGACTCGCTTCAACTGGGCGTGAAAACGACTGATGCCCCTCACATCCATGACAATCTCGTTTTGGGGTGCCCGCCCAATTCGCAGGGAATCCCCCACCAATTCAAAGGTGCGATGCTCCCAAATGAGATGGGTTATAACGGGGTGAGTTTCCGCGCTGAGCGGTTGCTGTGGGGGTAAGGTGGGGGGCTTGGCAAAAGGACTCCCTAGCCTGTCTGTGTCATCGTGTAGCGGCGTGGACTGTTGTTGTCGTTGAAATTCCCGCAAGCGCAATGATTGGGCGTGTTCTTGCTTGCCACGCTCGCTGAAGTAGGCTTGGGTGGACATGGTTTTACGGGCATAACTGGCGTACATATTGAGCCCCAAGGTATCACTTTGCATGCGTAGTGAGTGTTGCTCTTCATCCAAGCTACTATCTCGAAGCGGAGACTGGGCGATTTGATCGGCAGCTTCCTTCAGGATGCGGGATGCCTCTTCAAACCGTCCGATGTCGCTCAATTCAATCGCTTTGCGTCGTGCCTCTGCTGAACGCAAGATCAGCACATTGCGCCAAACAGCTTCGTTCGGTGCGGTGTGGGTGGCTTGGTTGTGGAATTTGGCAGAAACAACTTGGGTGATTTTGTGGTGGATCACTTGGCTTTCTGCTACCTCATCAAACTCAATCGTCAGGTGCAGTAACGTGTGGCTAGTTGGCTCTGGTTGATGGTTGAGCCTGAGCGCAAAGGTGGCTGAACGCTCTTCATCGCCATACAAGTCTCCCAGTCGGTAGGTGGCGTGGGGGCTTGCGGTAGGTTGGAGGGGATATTTAGTCAGTTGTTGGACGTGTCGCACCAGCGGGCTTGGCTCCACCGTGACAGTGAGGTTTTGCACGCTCAAGTTCAACAAATCGGTTAGCTCTTCTTTGAGGATGGTGGGGGTGACTTCGGGGCTTTCAATGAAGTAGAAAGCACCTCCTGCTGCATCGGCAAGGGCGATCAGCAAGTCTTCATTGAAATCATCCCCCAAGCCCATCGCCGTTGTGACCACACCCTCGTTAAACTTTTGGCGCGCAATGCTGACCAGCGTTGCCGAATCTGTGATTCCCGTGTTAGCTAACCCATCACTCAACAGAATGACCCGTGTGATGCGCTCTGAACTAAGATGCTGTTGAGCGTATTTGACGCCTTCCAACCATCCACCGCTTAAGTTGGTTGTCCCCCCAGCTTGGATGGAGCGAATTTTTTCTGCAAGCTGGCTTTTGTCCTTCACTGCAGTCGGAGGGAGAATGGTCTCCACTGCCTCATTAAACGTCACCACCGAGAGCGTGTCGGTTGCTGTGAGGTTTTGTAGCACAAGCAAGGCGGCTTGGCGTGTGTAGTCAATTTTGCTCCCAGACATCGAGCCACTCTTGTCAATCACAAGACTGATATTAAGTGGGCGACGTTGCCGCACGGGACTTGTCGAGGGCTTTGGATGAAAGTTCACCATCACAAAAATGGCTTGTGTTCCCATCATCCCATATTCTTCGGCATCCAGAATGACATCAATTTGCATGGTAATTGTCCGTTTTGGTTTGTTGGACGAGCACCTTGCATTTTAACACTCTTAACGAAATTTAGCAAAACTTATTTGACTGCTTTTTGCATATAGACTTGCCCGTCCACCAACTGCAGCACGCGGTCGGTCTGGTTGGCAAGTTGGGTGTCGTGCGTGACAATCACAATCGTGGTGTGATACTGATCGCGAATCTTACGCAGGTTATCTAAGACGATCCGCCCCGCCTCCTTGTCAAGGTTGCCGGTGGGTTCGTCCGCCAAGATGAGCGGTGGGTTGTTGGCAAGGGCGCGGGCGATCGC
>CAIRDJ010000220.1 GCA_903877335.1 uncultured Chloroflexota bacterium
CTTTGCCCAATACGAAGAGATTTTAAGACGATGACCCCACTTTTTTGGCGTGCGTGTTGGCTAATCTTCCGTAAAGATTGGTTACAGGAACAACGTAGTCGTGAGCTAATCAGTTTGATGACCTTGTTCGGATTATTGAGTACCCTCACCTTCAGCTTCGCGCTTCAGTTGGATCGCTTAAGCCGTGTGGAATCCGTGAGCGGGATTCTGTGGGTGACGATTTTGTTCGCCATGATTTTAGGGATGGATCGAAGCGCAGGCAATGATCGTGAAAACGAAACGTTCCTTGCCATCCTGCTTAGTCCCATTCCACGCGCCGCCATTTTCATCGGCAAGAGCATCGCTAACGGGTTGTTCGCCTTGACAATTGGGGCGATCTTGATCGGCTTGATGACCTTCCTGTATAACCTACCCTTGTTGCAACCGATGATCTTTCTCATCCTTGTGTTGTTGGTGGTTGGGCTTGCCAGCGTGGGAACCTTGCTTGCCACCATGACCGTCCAAACTCGTAGCCGCTCAACTTTGCTCCCCATCGTGATGCTCCCCACCGCGCTCCCCCTCGTCCTAGCCGCAGTGAGCGCAACCATTCCGTTGATCGCACAATCCGACGTGAATAACTCTATCGCCATGTGGATTCAACTCATGGCGGTCTTGGATGCGGTCTACTTCACCCTAGCAGTCCTACTCTTTGACTTTGTGGTCGAAGAATAATTTGGTAGAATTTTATAGATTTACCTAGATTTTGGAGTATTGATATGACAACGATCTCCCCCGTTTCCCCAGCACCCCGCGCGGGTTTGCAAGTGATGAGCGCGACGACGCTCATTGCGGTTGGGGTAGGGCTATACCTTGCTCTCATCTTTGCTGGCACAGATATAGATCAAGGGAACATCCAACGCATCTTTTACATTCACATGCCTGCCTTCTTTGGTGCGTTCACCGCGTTTGGTGCGACTGTGTTAGGGGGCATCCTGTACCTCATCACGCGCAATCCGCGCTGGGATCGCATGGCAGTTGCCGGGGTGGAAGTGGGCTTGATGCTGTCGCTGGTCAATCTCTTGACCGGCTCAATTTGGGCGCGTCCAATCTGGAATACATGGTGGACGTGGGATCCGCGCCTAACCAGCACCGCTGTGATGGTACTCACGTATGCCGCCTATTTGATGTTGCGAGCAGGGATTGAACAACCTGAACAACGCCGACGCTTCGCCGCGGTCTATGGCATCCTAGCGATTGTGACTGTGGTCATCACATTGGTGATTATCCGCGTTCGAGATGACACCATTCACCCTGTTGTGGTGGGTACAGGCTCAACCGCCGCCGAAGGCACGTTCGATGTGCAGGCAACTCGTGGGGTGACAACCGCCCTGCTGTTCAATTTGCCGGTGTGGGGGTTGCTCATTCCGATCACCTTGATGATGTTTCGCATGCGTTTAGAGCAGTTGACCGAACACGTTGACCGCCTAAAAGCCGAGTTGATGGAGCGTTAAGCCATGTCTTATCCCGAAACCAGCAGTTACCTAACACTCGCTCTAGGGGTGGTGGGCACGCTCACCATAGGCTACTTGCTCACGCTGTGGGTGCGCTTTCAACAAGCACATAAAGATATTGAAACCCTAGAAAAATTGAATCACGACTAAGGTCTCACTCCTAAATAGGATCGCACTTCTGCTCTAGTATGCCCCATGCGATCCTATACCCTACTTCTCATCGTGTGTCGAACTCTTTTAGTGCGTTACGCCCCCGCCCCACGTGAGGACGCACCCAACATCACGCGACTGCCGTTGTACGGGCAGACCAACCCACCGCCACCCCTCATTACCGTGCCTGCCCCAGTGGCAATACCTCGCTTGCCTTTGAGCTACCCCATGACGAAATACCCCCATCGCTACCGCGAATTTAGGTTTTCCGAACGAGGTGGAAAATCTCCACGCCGTTCATCATGCGCTTTTGAATGCTGACCGCTTATGAGCAAGTGGGCAATGCCAACCAACCTTGCCGACGGAGACCTAAATCGCGGTGACTACAACAATCTCTTGTTCGCTACCCAAACCTGCAGACCATTTTATGCTTTTCACCTTGAAACCTATTGGCAAACCCACCAAACTTCCAATAATCTACACGTTGCCTGTCTTGCCGTTCAAGAAGTAATCGCTCAACGTCCCGACACGCTTAGTCTACTGAACCGCTATGGAAGCCATAGCCCAACCTACGAGGCACAGGAATTGTGTCCGTTTTAGAGGATTGACCATGACAGATTTATTAAGCCATTGCCGAGCGCAAACCGATGCGGTGGTACAACTACTCGCTACGCTAGTTGAACTTGAGAGTTTTACCGCCGCCAAGCCCGAAGTTGACCAATTGGTAAACTATTTAGAACAACACCTTGCCACTGTGGGCACCCCCCACATCACCCGCATTCCACAAACACAGGTTGGCGATTGCCTGTTGGTCAAGTGGAACGCAGACCTACCCAGCACCCCCATCTTGGTGCTGATGCACGTGGACACTGTATGGCAAATTGGCACGCTGACTGAACGCCCCCTCCGTTTTAGCGAAGATGGCTTGATGTTTGCGCCGGGCGTGTTGGATATGAAAGGCGGTTTGGCGGTTGCCATTCACGCCATGAAGGTTTTGCATGAGCGCGACGAGCTACCCGCCCGCCCCATCTGGTTCTTGTTCACCAGCGACGAGGAAACGGGAAGTGTGTATGCTGAACCGATCATCCGCGAGTTGGCAAGCCAAGTTGGCTTAGTCTTGGTCATGGAACCCCCCACCAGCGAGGGGGCAATCAAGACCGCTCGCAAAGGCGTTGCGCAATATCTCTTGACCGTGCAGGGACGCGCAGCACATGCAGGTAACGCCCCCGAAGAAGGCATCAACGCCATCACAGAAATGGCACACCAGATCATCAAGATCAGTCGCTTACAGAATCTACAACAAGGCGTTTCAGTGGCGGTCAACACCGTCAAGGGAGGCTTTGCCTCAAATGTGATTGCCGATTTTGCCACCGCAGACATTGATGTCCGCACGCTCGCCCAGTATGACATGGATCAAGTGCACGAGGCGTTGATGTCGCTTTACCCCATGATGCCGGGTGCACAGCTAGAGATGCGCCTCGATCACATGCGCCCCCCTATGGAACGCAACGCCACCATGCAGAAGACCTTCAACCAAGCACGCGCCCTTGCCCAGCAACTGGGAATGTCTTTGTATGAGGATAGCGTGGGAGGTGGAAGCGACGGGAACATCACGGGCAGCATGGGCATTCCAACCCTAGATGGACTGGGCGCACGTGGAACAGGCTTACACGCCTTACATGAGCATGTGGTCATCCGAAGTCTAGGCGAGCGCGTGGCGCATATCGCCAGCATTCTACGCGATTGGAAATTCGATTAACCCCTCAACAGAATGGGCAGTTGCAACCGTTCCAAAGTTGCGAACAATTCAGCGCGAGTGGTGACGCTACGCAGTGTCATCACCCAAGCCTTGAGGTTGGGGCTAATCTCGAGCAGGGATTGAATCCACGCCCCGGTTGGATCCGCTCCGCCTATGCCCACACCCTGCACCTGATACCCTCCATAAAACGCGAACCACGCTTGATTGAGTTTACGGATGTTATAGCCATTCTGTACAAACCATTGGCGACGTTGCTCCATATAAGACTCCGCTTGGGCAACCTGTCCCTGTGCTAACAAATGATCCACCTCAACGCGCGTCTTGTTCATTTCAGCATAATAGTCAAAGGGTTGCCCCACTGTCCCAGAGGTCAAGGTGGGTGACTGAATCCATGCCGAATAGTAACGATCTAAGACGCGCTTGGCGATTTGTTGCCCAAACAGCGTGGCAGTGGTCTCATTGATATTCCGTGCTTCTGGGTTAGCGAATAGCTCTGTCTCATACCCCAGCGGATAGAACATCAAATAATGGTGTAACCACTCGTGCGCAAAGGTATCTACGACGGTCTCAAGATCAGGGTGTTCAATCACCATCGCCGGATAAACCGCCATCCCCCCAATCCCCACCACAATCGCCGACTGATCGAGTTCCTCTAAAGCGAGCTGTTCCAGGCGTTCGCGCTCCTCCAACGTTCCACCCTTGAGCGTCCACGTTTGCCCCATCTGTATTTGCTCACGCGAGGAAAACACCAGTAATTGTGTCGGTTGGGTGAAGTGCATGCTGATCGGTGGGAACAACCACCCACCCACATGAAACCCCTCCGCCACCAACACCTGTCGCACTTGATCCTCTAAGATGGACTCGATCAACATCTGGTCACGCGCCAACACGCTTCGCAAGCGGTCACGTTCGGTTTGCCATGCAACAATCTGACTGGGGGAAAAAGTGGCTTGAGCGGTGGCGGATTCAAGTTGTGCTTCTAGTTGCATCACCGTTCCCAGTTGTGCCAGATATGTCTGTACGTGTTGCGCCCCCTCTTGCGCACTGACCGAACGGTGCAAGCCACGCACTGCCTGCTGTGCTTTCCAAGCCAGCGTCGTTGCCTCCCACTCAATGAAGTTGAA
>CAIRDJ010000221.1 GCA_903877335.1 uncultured Chloroflexota bacterium
CGTTGCCCAATTAGCACGACCTAATGCATGAGCGTCGCGTCTGCCCCCCTGCCGATCATGGAATTTTTGCGCGCGATGGTGTAAGGTAGCCCCAACGGTTGCCTGGATGAAAACCTGATGAAGCGTATCAAACCCGAAATCATGAGTCCGGTGGGATATTACCCACAACTACACGCCGCCATCGAAGCGGGGGCGGATGCCGTTTACTTTGGTCTGAAGCACTTCACCGCCCGCGCAAAGGTGGGCTTCACGCTTGCTGAATTGCCCGATGTCATGCGCACCCTGCACCGGCGCGGGGTGAAAGGCTACCTCACCTTCAACACGCTGGTGTTTGACCACGAACTGAGCGAGGCGGTCAAAACCCTTGAAGCGATTGCCCACGCCCAAGCGGATGCGGTGATTGTGCAGGATGTCGGGATTGCCCAACTCGCGCGACAAATTGCCCCTGACATGGCGGTTCATGGTAGCACCCAGATGAGCATCACCAGCGCGGAAGGCGTGGCATGGGCGCAACGCTTCGGGGTGGATCGGGTGGTGCTGGCGCGTGAACTGTCGTTAGCGGACATCCGCGCCATTGCCCAACAAACCGATGCCGAGCTAGAGATGTTCGTGCATGGGGCGTTGTGCGTGTCGTACTCTGGGCAATGTTTCTCCTCTGAGGCGTGGGGCGGACGCAGCGCAAATCGTGGGCAATGTGCCCAAGCGTGTCGCCTGCCGTATGAATTGTGGGTGGATGACCAACACCTCCCGTTGGGAGAGGCGCGGTATTTGCTTTCGCCCGGCGATTTGTACGCCCTGCATCAAGTTGGCGAGATTGTCGAGATGGGCATCACCACGCTCAAGATTGAGGGGCGTTACAAAGAGGCGGATTACGTCGCGTTGACCACGCAAGCCTACCGTCAGGCGGTGGATGCCGCTTGGGAAAACCGCCCCAACCCGATCACGCCGTCACAAGAGCTGGAGCTAGAACAAGTGTATTCGCGTGGGTTGGGCGCGTACTTCGTCAGCGGGACGAATCATCAAGCGGTGGTGAGCGGACGTTCACCGCGCCATCGGGGGGTGTTGTGTGGGAAGGTGCAACAGGTGCAACTTGACCATGTGGTGATTGAACCCACCCACGCCCACCAATTGGCACCGCTCAAAGCCGGGGATGGGGTGGTGTTTGATGCCGCCGACTGGCGTAGCCCTGAACAACCCGAAGAGGGCGGACATGTGTATGAGGTGCGTCCGCTCAAGGGCAATCGCTTGGCGTTGTACTTTGGCAATCGGGATGTGCAGTTTGGGCGCGTTCGCACGGGGGATTGGGTGTGGCGCACGCACGACGTGCAGACCGCCAAGTCTGCCAAGCCATTCACCCACGCCGTCAACCCTGTTCACAAGCAAGGGGTACAGGTCGAGGTGATCGCCGAAGTGGGGCAACCGTTAAGCATGCGCTGGTCACTGGTCAAGTCGGGTGAGGTGCGCGTGACAGTGCAGTCGGACGAACCGCTCCAGCGTGCTAACCAGAACAGCGTGACGCGCGAGGGATTGATTGACCAACTCAACCGCTTGGGGAATACCGCGTATGAGTTAGTGGGCATGCAAACCACGCTCACGGGGGAACCGTTTGTGCCCAACGCGCTCTTGAACCGCCTACGGCGCGAAGCAGTCGAACGCCTGAGCGCACAACAGGCACAACCGCGCTCGGTTCACACCCAAAACGCGCTGACCGTGTTGGATCAAGCGTTAGCCTCCGCCTCACATGTGGACTCGGTTACGGGGGTGCCCAGCTTGCACGTGTTGGTGCGCACGCCCGAACAGCTGGAGGCGGTCTTGCCGTTGTCGCCCGCCAGCATCACGCTGGATTACTTGGAGTTGTACGGGTTGCGCCCGTCGGTGGAACGCATCAAAGGGGCGGGCATGGTGGCACGGGTTGCCAGTCCGCGCATCCTCAAGCCCCAAGAACAGCGCGTGGTCAATTTCCTGTTGCGCTTGGAGTGTGATTTGTTGGTGCGCAGTGGGGGCTTGTTGGAGGCATTACAAGGGCGACACCCTTACGCGGTGATCGGCGATTTCAGCTTGAACACCGCCAACCAACTCACCGCCGAAAGCTACTTCAAGCTAGGGGTGAACCGCCTGACCCCCACGCACGACCTCAACGCGGAGCAGATTCGCCACTTGGCACAGCAGATCGGGGGCGACCGCATCGAGGTGGTTGCGTACCATCACCTGCCCGTCTTTCACATGGAGCATTGCGTGTTCTGTCGCTTCTTGTCGGAGGGCACAAGCTATCAGGATTGTGGGCATCCGTGCGAACAGCACAAGGTGGCATTGCGCGATAAGCAAGGGCGAGCGCACCCGGTCATGGCGGATGTTGGGTGTCGGAATACGGTCTTTGGGGCAGAAGCGCAAGTTGCCAGCAAGTATCTTGACCGCTGGCGCGAGGCGGGCGTGGTGCATTATCGCCTAGAGTTCGTGCATGAAACCGCCAGTGAGGTGCAACGAGTCACCCGCGCGTTCCAAGAGTATTTACGCGGAGAGTTGAGTGCGCTGGCGTTGGATGAACGCTTGCGCAAGGTGGCACCACAAGGGACAAGCGAAGGCTCATTCTTTGTGCCCCTCGACTATATTCACATTCCGAACCTGTAGGGTAGGAGTTTAGCTACCGGTGAGGATGCTCCGAAAGCCTACGGCAACGAGCATCGCCAATCCCCAGACATAGCTTCCCATCGAGGGGCGTTTTTCGGCGGTGGTTTCGATGTAGGCGAAGAAGGGCAACGCCAAGAATGTTCCCAAGCCATAAATCCAGTGCGCCTCGCCAGCGGGGCGCACCCCCACCCCCACATACAACGCCACCCCAAGCACGCCCTGCAACGCCACCGCGCCCATCAACACGTAGAGCGTCCGCCGAAACAAGCGCGTGACATCGCGCCGTTGAATCACGCTGATATAAAATGCGATCCCGACGAACAGCACGCCCACATAAACCAGCGTCCACGCGAGGTTGTGATGGGCTTGTTTCAGCAAGGTGTAATAGGGTGACAACATCGGCTAGGTTTCCAGTTGTGGTAACAATACGCATTGGAGGCGATTGTATTATTTTGTAGGGTTTTGTCGATACCTTATGATAGTTATTTCGAACACGATAAAGCGTCCTTAGAGAAAAGTCTTACAATTTTTCCCCAACTTCCTAAGATTGTATGCTACTTGGTTCTACTAAGGTCAACCGCCCTCCGCATATTCAGGTGAGTTACCCAACAAACATAAAAGTCATCACCGTATATGAGCCATCTCTTGATGAATGGGAAGAAGATTTAAGCACGAGGAAAACTCATGAATGAGGAATGTTTATTCTGCAAAGGACGATTACAAAAACAGCTAGTAACCCGTGTACAGGAG
>CAIRDJ010000222.1 GCA_903877335.1 uncultured Chloroflexota bacterium
AGATATTCCCGTCGGACGTTAAACCGTTCATTCGTTGGCAGGGCGTGGTCATTGCGCCTTGCCAACAGAATTCCCACAAGTCACCCTGATTTGGAACGCGCTTTGGCTACAGAACCGCCCCCAAGGCGAAGTGATCTATGGGTTGCTACGGGAAGACTGGGCGGCACAACAGAACCGTTAGCCTAGCAACACCTGCAAGTCATCCGCAAACGCATCCACCGTTTCCGGCAGCGTGTCCCATGCGCACATCAAACGGCAACCATTCTTCCCGATGAAGATGTAGAAGTGCCACCCCAACGCATATAGCCCCTCAATGGCGGACGTGGGCAACTCCGCGAAGACCACGTTTGCCTGACGCGGAAACAAGATGCGCACGCCGTCCATACGCTTGAGGCGTTGATACAAGCGTTCTGCCATGTCGTTGGCATGACGCGCATTCTTGAGCCATGTTTCATCCGCCAATAATCCGAGCCATCCGCCAGAAAGATAGCGCATCTTGGAGGCAAGTTGCCCCGCTTGTTTGATGCGATACTCAAACCCTTCGGCATAACTGGGGTTGAAAAAGACCACCATCTCGCCTGCCATCAAACCGTTTTTTGTCCCGCCAAAACTCAAGACATCCACCCCCACTTCCCACGTGATTTGACGTGGTGCCACCCCCAACGTTGCCACCGCGTTGGCAAAGCGTGCGCCGTCCATGTGCAAGCGCAAGCTGTACTGTTGCTTGACCTCATGGATGCGTGCCAACTCTTCAACGCTGTACACCGTGCCCATCTCGGTGGACTGCGTGAGGGAGATCGCTTTGACTCGTGGGAAGTGAACATCATCGCGCTGGGTGACAACGGCTTCAATTTGTTGGGGCGTGAGCTTGCCGTGTTCGCCCGCCACCGTGATGAGTTTTGCGCCTCCCGTGAAGAACTCTGGGGCACTACATTCATCCACTTGGATATGAGCGGTTTGGTGGGCAACGATGCTTTGATAGGGTTGCACCAGCGCAGAAAGTGACAGCGAGTTAGCAGCAGTCCCACTGTACACCATGAAGACTTGGCAATCCGTTTCAAATAGCTCACGGGTTTGGGCAATCAACTGGGCGGTGAGGGGGTCTTCCCCATAGGCAGAAAGATGCTGGCTATCGTTTTGGAGCATGGTAGCAAGGACGGAGGGACAAATCCCGGCGTTGTTGTCGCTGGCAAAGTGCTGGTTCTTGTGCATGGCACGCCTCTTTCTTGGGACATTCATTAAACGAATTGACGGATCATGGGTGAATACCTACCCTACAACCGCCCGCTTTGCAAGTAGCGTTCCAACTCATGGGCGCGCTCATCAATGATCTGGGATGCCCTGCCACGCAAGGAGGGGTGAGCGGCGTTGCTGGCAACCCACCGACACGAGGCGACGTATCGCGCGGCAATGAAAGTTTCGAGCGCGTCACGATGGGCAGGGGGCAACGGGCGGATGTGCGTATAGCCTTCTAGCAAAGCGGTTTTGAGATCGGCATAGTTGGGCAGATGGCGATAGAACAACAAGGGGCACGCCAACTCATACAGATAGTAGCCTGTGCCACAATCATCAAAGTCAATCAAGCGCACCTGTTCATGGTGGAACAAGATGTTCTTGAAGATCATATCCCCATGAATCATGCCCATCTGGTCGGCATGTTGCGCAAGCGCATCCATGACTTGCCCCACTTGTTCCGCCACAGCGGATAAGACGGACTGGGCAAAGGGTGAAATCAGGTGAGCATGCTCACGGGGGTGATAGGCGGAACGCTCTCCGAATAACCCCTCATGATCTAAGATGGGGCGGTCAAAGGTGGCAGGACGCTCAAAAGGCGTGGCGTGCAAGTGGGCGGCGTGTTGACCAACGACGTAGAGGTGCGAGGGCGTGTGTTCGGCGGGGGGCAATGCGTCCCCTTCCAACCATTCAAACAACACCGCATAGACCTCTCCCTCCACCCCTGTCAACTGCCCCCTGTAGACATCACGCATGGGGCGAGGCACATGGAGCATGGGGATGGTGTGGAGCGTGTGTAACCACATCAATTCCGACTCGATCCACTGTAGGGGTTTGTGCGCAGGGCGATTAATGCGCAAGGCGTACTCCCCCTCCGCCCCGCTCACGCGATAGACGGCGTTATTTTCATATTGAACCAACGTGACGGTGTGGGGTTCAATGTGCCACGCTTGCAAGGCAGCGTGCGCCAAGTTGAACAAGTGTTGCAGTTGATCCTCACGGGTGAATGATGCAAAACGCATGGATGTCTCAATCAAGGCTTGTCAATGCACCCATCAGGATAGCATCCCCACCCTTAGCTTGCTACGGGGTGGATCTCGGAAACCTCCTCAACAACCTGAGGACGGGTTGAATTCAGTTGTTGTGCTTGAAGGCGTTCACGTGCCCGCTGGGTGAACAGTGGGAAAGTACTGACACCTATCCCCGCAATGATGCTCATATTCCAGAGGGCGATTGACCCGGCAATGCCCATTCCCATGAAATAGATAGCAAAGATGCTGAAGATGGCAGGCACGGTGGCAATTTGAAAACCAAGCTCTTGGTTGATGTGATATTCATCACCAAGACCAAACATGGTGGGTATACTCCTGAGCGATTTATCCATCAAGATGATCTGTGCGGAGTCCACCGCGACTGAAGTGGCACCCCGTAGCGATACAGAAACTTCGGCTTTCTTGAGGGCGATGCCATCGTTGATGCCGTCACCAATGAAGCAGACTTTGCGCCCCTGCTCCTGTAACATGCCGATCAAGTCTGCCTTGCCTTCGGGCAACACATTGGCATAGTAATTCTGAATCCCAACGCGCTGGGCAAGAGCTTGGGTGGGTTGTTCTTGATCGCCAGAGATAATGAAGAGGTCTAGCCCACGCTCCTTCAACTGTTGGACCACTTCATGCGCTTCTTCGCGGATGGTTGCCTCCAGTTCAATTGCCCCCACAAATTGATTGTCAAAGGCAACCATCACCAATGAGTTCCCTAACAGGTGGCTTTGCTCACGAATTGCCTCCACTTCGGGCGGAAGCGCAATCCCTAAATTCTCCATGAACCGCCAACTTCCCACATGAACCTCAAAGGCTTCAAACTGGGTGGAAAGACCATAACCCATGTGGATGGCAACATCGTTGAACTTGGGCAATCCCAACCCCAAACTCTGCGCTGCATCCAATATCGCATGGGCGATCGGGTGCGCTTGTCCATGTTCTGCCCCAGCGGCATAGCGTAAAACCTCTTCTGCTGAGTACCCTCCGAACGGATACACCTCTAAGAGGGTGGGTTGTTCCTTGGTGAGCGTGCCCGTTTTATCAAAGACGATGGTATCCACCTCATGTAGCAGGTCAAGCGAGCGTCCATCTTTGAACAAGATGTTTTGACTAGAGGCGACTTGCAAGAAATTGAGCATGGCAATGGGGGAGGTGATGCGAACATTGAGACCGACACCTGCACCCAGAATCGCCACCATCGCTTCGTAACTCACCAGCGGAAACGCCAGTAGCCCAGCAATCAAGGTGGGGTATGTCCAACTTTCAGCATATTCTATTGACCTGCCTTCAATGGAACTTTGATAGGACGAAGTGTTATTGAGGATGTCGGTGATTTGGGCGGCAACCGTTTCTTGCCCCGTGTGTTCGACATGCAGGTGAACCGTGCCAGAAAGCACAATGGTTGAGGCATACACAGCGTCGCCCACTTCGCGCTCAGCAGGTTGAGATTCCCCCGTGAGCATGTGCTGGTCAATAGAAGCATGCCCCCAAATGACCCGACCATCGGCGGGGATGACCTGACCGGCACGCACCACAATCGTATCTTCGGGGGTCAATTGGTCTAGCGTGACGGTGACTTCTTCACCATTTTCAAGGCGCACCGCAAATTGTGGAAGTTGCCCGTAGATGTCAACCAAGGCATGACGGGAGCGATCTTGAGCAATATAGATGAACTTATTGGATAGAAAATATAGAACAAACGAAAACCCACCAATGATAAAATACCCCCCCAACCACATCCCGATCATGTTAATCGAGAGCAAACTCATCAAGGTGATTTTGCGTTTTTCTTGCAATTCCATCAAAGCAGTATGCAATGGTTCAATCATGGTCGTGATAATCATGGGGAAGACCAGCACTAAGAACCACGGAGTACTCACACTCGCCAACAACGCGCCAAAAAGTAGAACCACACTCATGCCCAAGTTTTGATTGATATTGCGTTCTTCTGGGGTGAGTTCAATCTCCTCGTAGTGGTCATCACTGATAAGGTTGAGTTGTTTGTAGCGTTGGCTACCTAACAAGGCATCAAGGTGATTGCGAACCCATTTTTGATAACGATCATCGACATTTTGTAGGGTCTGAGACGGGGTAGGGGGGTGGCTAGCAGATGATTGGGTACCTTCTTCCGCTAGCTTTGAGACCAATGACCCTCGTTCAGAGCGTTGCCAAAACAAAAAGATATTAAGAGTATCTGATGAATTTTGCTTGACTAGCGCGGTTGCACCTGCAACAATGACCGCGCCCCCGCTCAAAAGAAAAATTGGTAAAGCCATTATTGCACCTCAACAAATCTAAAGTTCCAGCACCTCATCATGGGACAAGGTGCTGGGATCATTCAACTTAAAACTACTTCACCCAACTGGTTTCATATCTGACGGTAAGATAATTATTGGGTTCACCAAAGACGTTATCGCGCTTGGCGATTACGAAAGGCGCAATGAACGGAATGATGTGACCATCATTTTCATTCACGAACATCTGGAACTCGGCAGCGGCAAGGAGACGTTCTTCAACTGTTTTTGCGACAATGAAAGAATAGATGAGATTATCTAAAACTTCTCCACAACATTGCGTTTCATTGTAGTAGCTAGTGGACAAATACATCGTAGGAATAACCCCCATCAAGTTGCCTGAGGACCAACTACTTAAGAAGAAGGGCACCTGCATGTACTGGGTTGTCCAATACATACTCGGGTCAACTTGCTCAAGGGTGATGGTGATGCCGGCGGGGGCAACCATTTCCTGTACCACAACCGTCAATTCAACCGCTCCATAAACCACAGGGCTTGTCCCCAACGTAAGCTCAATCCCGTCGGGGTAGCCAGCTTCGGCAAGCAGGGCGCGTGCCCCCTCAATATCCTGTTGTGGAACGGGGATATTCGCATTCAAGGGATGTCCAGGAGGAACAATGTGATCTGCAGAAGGAACTGCCAATCCTCCCCCAATCAAGTTAGCAAGGGTCTGACGATCCAACGCCATCTTGAGTGCCTGTATCACGCGAACATCATCAAAAGGAGCGAGGGTGGTATTGGCAACCAACAGAGGGCTTGCGTGGAAGGGGGCGGTTTGTTCAACCACAATGCCTGGTTGTGCAGTCAAGATGGGCAAATCCAACGCTCCTACATCACTAACCGCATCCACCTCACCGCTCACTAGGGCGGCAATCTGCGTCTTGCGATCTGGAATGACGCGCAAGACCAATTCATCCAAATAGGGTAAGCCTTCCACCCAATAGTTTTCATTCTTCACCAAGACGGCTTTTTCACTAGCAGAATATTCCTGTAGCTTGAAAGCACCTGTGCCACTGGGTTCGGTAGCAATCTGTTCTTCGGTGCGGTCACTGGGGACGATCGCATAGGCGAAATATTCTAAGACCTCGGCGAACAAGAAATGAGGCATGGTTAAGTTGAGTTGTACGACATAAGTATCTACTTTTTCGACACTCTCTAAGAATTGTAAGCCTCCAGCTCCGTAAGAGATGTTGGGGTCTTTGGCGCGTTCCAAACTGAAGACCACATCATCTGCATTGAGTTCTTTCCCA
Organism: uncultured Chloroflexota bacterium; assembly: GCA_903877335.1. Classification (GTDB taxonomy): domain Bacteria; phylum Chloroflexota; class Anaerolineae; order Aggregatilineales; family Phototrophicaceae; genus CAIRDJ01. The sequence goes on from CAIRDJ010000222.1 coordinate 5,818, forward strand.
TGATGAAAGAAAACACCCTGACGCACATTGATTGTCCAGGTTAACCCATCTTCTGAAACCGTGTAGGACTCTGCTAAATGTGGCACAAGCGGCAAAGCTGGATCGCTGTAGTCGATACGGAAGAGGGTTTCGTAAAGGGTGCGTGTCAGTTGGATATCACTTGTAGAAATTAATTGGATGGGATTGAGGGTGGTAAATTCCTCGGTGAGGGCAACGGTTAACGTTCCACCTGCTTGGGGTTGCTCGTCTTGGGCATGAGCAAAAGGAAGCACACTCAGGATGAGGGCAAGGATGACTAGAACTTTTTTATAGCTATGCATTTCTAAACTTTCACTTTCTGGGGTGATTTGAGGAGTGTAAACAGTTCTTGCAGAAGATGAATATAGCATAAACTAAATTACCATACAAGGCAATCGCTCACGTGGGATGGTTAAACAGATGGACACGCCTGCGCGTGCCCATCTCATCTACCCAGCATGGCTATGATTCGGGGTAGGTGTCCCCAGAGTAGGCGTATTGGTGATAACTTTGTACTAGATTATCACGCACGACATTGTAATAGCAGTCTGCCCCTCCGCCGAAGGGCAACAACACCAACGACTCATCAATCGTGCGTTCGGTGAGCGTCCAACCTTCGGGCAAGGTGGCGGTTAAATCAGGCGTGCCTGTGGCGGTGGCGTGCATGACGTACAGATTGCCTTTGCCGTCCGAAAGTTCATAGATGGTGGGTCCGTCAAAGACCACGCGATGGCACTTGGCGATGGTGTTCACGCTGATATAGCCGGGATCAACCACGTCCGCGCGACATCCGCTGGCATCGGGAAAGCAGGATTGCCCTGTCACTTGGGTCAGGTTGAGCCATGTGTAGCCTTCGATCTCGTCGATGCTAAAGCATGCCTCCCCTTCACAATCGGCAGGTGCATTGGGCGAACGGAAGAAGCACGACCCGTTGAACATTAGGCTACGGGTGGAGTTTTTGAGCAAGGGTATACGGAAGCCATAATTTGCCCAAACATCATCGGGCATGGGGTTTGTCCCCCCGGCAACATAGATATAGTCCGTTTCCAGATTGAGGATTTCTTTGGCAACGCCAGGGCTATCTTCGTTACCCCCAGCACAACTTGCGCCGTCAGGCATGAGCGTTTGGACGGTGGCATAGCTGATTTCTAACGGCTTGGGCGCGATCAAGGATTGGAACCAAGCATAACCTGCTACGCCAGCTACCACTACGATTGCAACCAGCACTCCTAACATAATGAACCAAGTTTGTCTTTTCACGGATAGATCCTCTTCATTGATTGAAGCGTTCAATTGCCAGCATGTATGCTATCATCATTCATGATGAAATGAAAATCAGTTAGGAATCATGATTATGCCTGTCATAGATATGCCTTTAGCAGACCTCTACAACTATCAGGGGCGCAACCCGCGCCCTGCCGATTTTGATGCCTATTGGGATGCCGCCCTAGCGGAGATGAACGCGGTTGATCCACAAGTGGAGTTGGTCAAGGCGGACATCGAAACCGCCTTCGCAACCTGCTATCACCTCTATTTTACGGGGGTGCGGGGGGCGCGGATTCATGCCAAGTACATTCAACCCAAGCACCTTAGCGGAACGCAACCCGCCGTGTTGATGTTTCACGGGTACAGCGGACACAGTGGCAGTTGGCTCGATAAGCTGGCGTATGCCGCGCAGGGCATCACGGTGGCGGCGTTGGATGTGCGCGGACAAGGCGGACGCTCGCAAGATAGCAGTGCTTACACGGGTTGGACGCACAGCGGACAGTTTGTGCGTGGGCTTGGCGGAGACCCTCAAAACCTCGCTTTCCGTCACATCTTCTTGGACACCGCTCAACTTGCCAAGATCATCATGGGCATGGAACATGTGGATGAGACGCGCGTGGGGGCGTATGGGGCAAGTCAAGGGGGCGCGTTGACGTTGGCATGTGTGGCACTTGAACCGCGCGTCAAGTATGCTGCCCCGGTCTATCCGTTCCTGTGCGACTATCAGCGCGTGTGGGAGATGGATTTAGCGGTGGACGCTTACGAAGAGTTAGCGCGTTGGTTTCGCGCCTTCGATCCACGCCATGAACGCGAGGAAGAAGTGTTCACCCAGTTGGGATACATTGACATCCAACACCTTGCCCCACGCATCCGCGCGGAGGTCAAGCTAGGGGTAGGCTTGATGGATACGGTGTGCCCGCCCTCTAGCCAATTTGCCGCCTACAACAAGATCACATCCAAGAAGGCTTTACGCATCTATCCGGATTTTGCCCACGAGGACTTGCCCGGTTTCACCGATGAAGTCTTCCAATGGATGGCAACGCTCTAGCGCGTCCATTGACCCGGCTCAATTGAGGTGAAGTAATCATAGATGACATCGCGCATGCCCATCGGAATATAATCGCTTTCGAGGGCTTGGCGTGCGCTGTCGCTGTAATCGCTGAACACGCTTTCGTAGGGGACAAGTGCTTGCCCGTTCGGGTTTTGGATGAAGTCCCCTTCGATGATGGGCGCGTCTTCTGAATCATCAAGCTGGATCGTGGATTCGCCGTTCTCTCCGCCGATGTTTTGTGAATCGGCACGGGGGGTATACACGGTTTCCCCTTGACCGTCGGGATTATTCTGTGGCTTGGTTGTGTCGTTGCCTTCACCGCCACCTTGCCCCCCTTGACCATCTCCCGCACCTTGACCGTTGCCACCCTGTCCGTTTTGTCCTTGTGCGCCCCCGTTCTGGTTGGGAGCCTGCCCCTGCCCTGGTTGGTTGGGTTGCCCCTGTTGACTGGGTTGATCGCCGGGCGTGTTGCCTTGCTGACTGGGGGCGTTTTCGCCCTGTTCGCCGGGGGCTTGCCCGTCAGATTGCTTGCCTTCAGTTTCACCCTTGCCTTCGACTGGCTCTCCTTCACCTTGCTGGGGTGCGCCCTCTTGTGATGGGGAAGGTTGCCCCTTCTGCTCCCCTGCTTCGGCGGATGTGCCCTCGCTG
>CAIRDJ010000223.1 GCA_903877335.1 uncultured Chloroflexota bacterium
CCCGCATACGTGACAGTTCCGCTATGAGTGGTGAAAACCAACTCCCCTTCGGGCACGGCAATATCCACCCCCAAGTGGTGACGGTGAAAGGCTTGTGACATGCGCCCGTCAATGGGCAAGCCTTCGGGAGCGCACCCCTCTTCGTCCGCCCCAGCGAAAGGGGGTGACGTTGGATAGACAAACAGGGTGGGGTACGGGGTGGGTTCTAGCAATTCACCCTGTGGGTTGGGGGGGACATACGTCGCCAACGGGACGGCAGTCAGGGGTTGTAGGATGCTGTTGGTTGGGACGGATAAGATGGCATCATAGGCAGTGGAGGGTGCCTGCCAGAGGGTGACAGGGGTGGAGTTGGCAAGCGCGAGGACGGGTAAGTTAGGGCGATGTTGTGCCCCACGACCGAGTAAAGCGGTGCCCAACCACACCACCCCAGTTGCCATCAACACGAACCCGATGAACCCCATGATGCCGAAAATCGCTTGCGTAATTCGTGACATACAACGCTTCTAGCCTATTTGAGCAAACCTTGCATTGCGTGATGTGAGCGCGTATAGTTTTTTGGCTAACCCTACACACAACAAGGATAACCTAGCCATGTCAGAAACCAAAGCCACGCTTGCGCTCATTGCCCACGATGGCAAGAAAACCGATATGTTGGCGTTTGCCATTGAGTACAAAGAGATTCTCGCTCGGTATAATTTGATCGCCACCAGAACCACCGGCACCCTACTCAAGGATAAAACCGGCTTAGAAGTTGAAGTCTTGTTGAGCGGACCCGTTGGGGGAGATGCGCAGATTGCCGCTCAAGTGGCGGAGGGCAAGGTAGAAGCAGTCTTCTTCTTCGTTGATCCTTTGGGCAAGCATCCCCATGACCCGGACATTCAAAGCCTGTTGCGCATTTGCAACGTGCATAACGTCGCCTTAGCCACCAATACCGCCACAGCAGCGTTCATCATCTCTAAAAAATCGTTGCGCGGTTAAGCCCAGCGATTCACGTGTTCATCAATGCGACACTAAATGTCCTGATCGAGGGCATCGTTTGTGCTGTTTCGGTAGCCTCGAACGATGGTGAATATGTAATCCATGATGATCCATTCCCCCCGTCGTTGAGCATAGTGGACGCGCACGCTTAGCCGCTATGATGGGTGAACTCCCCGCCTCGGTTTTGCCAACTCCAACCTCTTCTGTTTGAACACCGCACGCCATGTGCTATTCGCCCATCAGGAGGGATGAAATGTGTGTTACATCTTTAGGGTGCAAGCGTTCTTTCGCCAGATAGTTTGTTTTCAGTGCGTCCAATAGCGTGGTTAAATGAGCAACAGGCACAACCGGTTGACGCTTGTCCACCTTAGAAACCTCTGGAGAGGTAGTGAACAAGACCACCGCATACACATCAACACTTAGTCCATAGCCTTCCTGTAGGAAACTACGGACGGATTCCACATCCTTGATTGCTTCTTTGGTTGGGCTAACGCGCCACAAAACCGACTGCCCCTGTGCGTTGCGCTTCACCCATCCCGCGCCCTCATTCAAAAACTCGCCAGGTGTGTTGACAATGCGGAACACCAAGACCCCTGGCGGACCAACCAAGACGGCATCAATGTAACCCAACTTTGGACGGTTGATATTACGAATGAAGGTGTAGCGTTCATCAAACACATCTAAAAGGAACTTGCCAGTTTTATATGCCAGATCGTTATCGGTGCGGCGAGTGAGGGCACGCAACGCGAAACCCAACCCAACCACCGCTACACCTGCCCCAAAAATCAAGCTGAGGGTGGCGAAGGCGCGTTGGACACCGTAGGCATTTGTGTTGGGCGCACTGAAAGGAATGAGCAACAATAACACGCCAAGCGTGCCAATGAAGACACCGATTGAAACCAGCACAAAAGCCAATAACAACAATTGACTAGCGATTCGCGTCAAAGATCGGGTTGGGGCAACATTTTGCATCATCTGGAGTTTCCTCTTATTGGTTATAGATTTATATTTTTACGGCGTTGTGCGATCACGTCTTGCAAAATAACTTGTAAATCGTTAAAACGTGGTCAAGGTTTGTATGACAGTTTATCCGCTTTGGTCTTGAGAATCACATTCGCTTCTTAGTCAGTAGGCAGCAGAAATGACCACCGCCATTTCTCGCAAAACCGAGCTTTTGCGCAACCCCTCTCCTATCTCAATTCCCGAAAAAGAGCTGAGTAGGCGAAGGTCAACCATGGCAAGCTCGGGCAATTCCCCACACGCCATACAGTTCCAACACCACTTCATAAATATCAGGTTCATCTTCGACAAGTACCCACGTTGACATTAACCATCCCTTCCTTGCGTTTGGCTTAACATAAACCCAGTCCTTATCATAACGTTTTATAGTAAAAAACCGCAACCAATCTAATTCCTGCGAACTCCATTGTTAAGTGGGATTTACGTCACATTTGCATCAAATCACCTTTTAACGCAACCCATGCAGATGAAAAACAGGCATTCGCAATCTAATCGGAATCATGGCACAATACTTGAGTTGTGTTTCCTTGCTGTTCGCTGGGCTAACTTAAACATCAGTGACGCTGTGGGCGCGCAACGTACCATATCAGGGTAAGCCCAGTAGCATTGGTGTCCGCCAAATACCCTAACCATAGGGAAAAGAATCGGCAGTCATTACCGATTATACAAATTTTACAGTTGATGAACCGTTGCTGGATTTGGCAAAAATAGAAGCTAAACGCAACAACGGACTTTGCAACCAGACCTGTTCAACCATTAGGTGACATTCCATGTCCGAATTATCAACCACTACTCATACAAATTCATCTGATGTTTCTGGCTACGTTACGCGCATCAATCGTTTGGGTGCGGTTGTAGATGCGTTTTTCAGTCGCGTATATATCGCGCTAAACAGACGTGCACGGCTTCGCCATGAACAACGCGCGCGCCTTGAGTTGTATCGGCAAAACCTAGCCATGCAACACCAACTTACCCAGCGCGAAAAAGAGCTTGAACGGTTACATGGTATTGTCGCTACAATCAAGGATGGCATCGTGATGCTTGATCTTGATGGCAACATCAAAGACATAAATCAGGCGGCACGCCACATACTAGGGGCACAATTAGAACACTCGACTGTGGAACTCTCCTCCCTGGTTGGGCAATATCAAGAACAGGATCGCTTCTCGTCTGAACTAACCCCCCTTCATGAACCCAAGCGTCTCCAAGTTCAAGACCGAGCGGTGGCTTGTCAGCTCGCTGCTGTTTCTAATGCGGAGGGCAACCGCATTGGAACGTTAGTCGTGCTGCGTGATGTGACCGAGGTGACCTTTGGCGACAAACTCAAAGACCAGTTTGTCACCGCGATCTCGCATGAATTGCGCACCCCGATGAATGTCATCAAGATGTCTAGCGAGGTTTTGCTCGGCACAGAGGAGGGCAAAGCCCCCAACCGTCGCATGCTAGAACTCATCGAGAGAAATGTGCATGTGCTGGATCGTATGATTGTTGAACTCTTAGATATTTCTGAAATGTCTGCGGGTGGATTTCATATACGCCAAACCCCCATCCATGTTGAACAAGTCATGATGTCCGTCATCAATGGGCTAATGACCGACCTCAAACGCGCTCAACTGGATGTTTCCTTCATGGTGCGCGACAGCGAATTGCTCTACATCAATGGGGATGAATCGCGCTTGCGGTGGGCCTTAGGGCACTTGATCCAGAATAGCATCAACTACACCGAACCACGCGGTCACATTATGGTCATGATGAATTGCACCAATCATGAGTACGTCACCATTCAAATAGTGGATACAGGTGTGGGCATCCTTGCCAAAGACCTTCCCTTCATCTTTGACCGCTTTTATCGGGGGGAGGCTCGTAATGCTAAAGGGAAGCTGATTGACCCACGCGGATTAGGTCAGGGATTATACATCGCCAAGACCGTGGCAGAAGCACACAACGGACAACTCAACGTACAAAGCACGCCTGCTGAGGGTAGCACCTTCACCATGGTTTTACCGCTGGCGAGTTAAGAAGTAAGATGATGTCACTTTTGTTTTGGCGGATTGACTTTGCATTATTGGGCTAGGACACGTTACAATAAAGTGGATAATTGACTCATAGATGTAGGTGCAGGGATTGTGTATAAGATCGGTGCTTTCACTTTTGTTCTTCATTCGCACATGCCCTATGTGCGCCTTTCTGAAAAGTGGCCCCACGGTGAAGAGTGGATTCATGAAGCTATCACCGAAACCTACATCCCCTTAATTGGTGCTTTGAACCAACTCCGCAAGGAAGACGTTCGCTTTCAGCTCACACTAGGCATTACCCCCATTTTAGCGGAACAGTTGGCAGACGAATTAGTTTTAACAAATTTCGCTTCATACCTGCAAAACAAGATTGCTGTTTCTCAACAAGATTACGAACGTTTTCATAATGAAAGCAAACCGGAACTTGCACAACTGGCACATTGGTATCACACACGCTTTAGCAACGTCTTGCGTTTGTTTGAGCACGATTTACAACGGGATATAATAGGAGGATTCCGTAGCCTAGAACAAAGTGGGCACATCGAAATCATCACCTCCGCCGCCACCCACGCATATCTTCCGCTTTTAAGTTCGCCTGCCAGCATCCACGCCCAGCTTCAAACTGGGATTCAAACCCATCAACGCTTATTTCATACCACCCCTAAAACCATCTGGCTTCCTGAATGTGGTTATCGCCCCGGGCTTGAGGCGTACCTGCACCAATACGGACTTAAACTGTTCTTCAGCGAAACCCATGCGGTGACGGGGGGCGAACCAATAGGCATTGCCGCGGGGGATAACTTCATTACCCCGTATAACATCATCAATGAAAAGTTTAACGTCCCCAAGAGTGGGTCGCCTGCTCGCCCCATGACCACCTATCTCCCCTATCAAGTGGGCGCATCTCCCATAGCGGTGATCGGGCGCAATCATCAAACTGGCTATCAAGTGTGGAGCAACTCGTGGGGCTATCCAGGCGATTATGACTATCGAGAATTCCATAAGCGCGACAGCGTGTCCGGCTTACAATATTGGCGCATCACCCATAATCAATCCCCACTGGACAAAAAAGAAGTCTATCATCCCGAGTGGGCAAGCTACAAAGTTGAACAACATGCCGAGCATTTCACGCACATGGTAGGAGATTTGTTGCGCAACTTTCACGATAACGCGCAAGAATACGGCATTATCGCCTCCAATTATGATACTGAACTCTTTGGGCACTGGTGGCTAGAGGGCATTGATTGGATTCAAATGGTGCTGCGCTACATGAGCGCATCTCCTCAGATTGAGCTAATGAGCGCCAAGAACTATTTACTACACCACCCAAATGAAGAAGCGATCCAATTACCAGAAAGCTCCTGGGGGACGGGTGGGCTACACTTCACATGGCAAAACGAACAAACCCAATGGGTGTGGGAAACCATCCATCAGGCAGAGCAACGTCTGTTGACTGTCATTCAGAATTGTCCCGCCCCCAATGCTGACCAAACCCTTGTATTAAACCAGGCATTGCGTGAACTATTGTTATTACAAAGCTCAGATTGGTCTTTTCTCATTACCACCGGTCAAGCGGAGGCATACGCAACAAAACGCATCCAACAGCATCGTGATCGCTTTTATCGCCTCTTAGACAGTCTTGAAGGTTCACCCGATGTTGCCTTGGCAATTGAGGCGTGGGAACAAGACAAGGTTTTTCCAGACATTGACTTCCATTGGTATGTAGCAGGGTAGTAGGGGGGATAGGTTTCATCATGAATATTCTTTTCGTCACAGCAGAAGCTGCACCATTTGCCAAAGTCGGCGGATTAGGGGATGTCGTGGGGGCGGGGTCGCTCCCCACTGCATTAGTCGGGCATGGCTTTGATGCACGGGTGATGATGCCTTTCTACGGCACCATCTCCCCCAGCAAATTCCAAATTGAGCATCTCTTCACGTTTCAGTTTCCTCGCAAAAATGACCTCCTTTCAGTAGAAATTTATACCACCACCATCCAGTCCACCGTCTTCTACCTGTTGAAATGTCTGCCATATTTCGGGGCGGAGAAGCAGGTTTACAGTGGTTGGCACATTGACATGGGGCGCTTTGTTGCCTTCAATCAGATTGCCATGGCGGCAATTTGGGAGTTACATGTGCGCCAAAATTGGGGGGCAAATGTGGTTCATGCCAACGATTGGCACACTGGGTTGATTCCGTTCTTCATCAAGCAAAGTCAACAAGACCCTTTTTGGGGTGGCATGCGTACTGTTTGCACCATCCACAACATGGCTTATCAAGGGGACAACGCCGGCAAATGGTTGTATGAAGAGGGCATCCCTGCGCGACAACATAGATTGTTGCATCAGATCGGGGCAGCAGACAAACTTTTAGCGATTGGCATCGCCTATGCCGATTACGTTACCACCGTTAGCCCGCGTCATGCTGTTGAAATTCAATTTGAGCCGCTTGGGTGTGGCTTAAGCCAATTGATTAGAAGCCGTAACCCTTTTGTTAGTGGCATCTTAAACGGCATCGCCACCAATCAGCTTAACCCAGCTACCGATCCCTACTTACTGACCAACTTTGATTCAACTGATTTTCGACAGAAACGCCTCAACAATAAGCGTCATCTGCAACAACTGGCAGGCTTGCCACTGCGCGATGAGGTGATGCTCATTGGGATTGTCAGTCGGATTGTTTGGCAAAAAGGGTTTGACTTCCTCATCCCAGCTCTGTGGGAATTCATGGGCATGGCAGATGCACAACTGGTCATTTTAGGCACAGGCGAACTCTCCTACAGCGATCAATTTCGTTACATGCAACAGGCTTTCCCAAGTAAGGTGCGGGCTGAAATCCGCTATGATGAGGGCTTCGCCCAGAAAGTATATGGCGGTGGCGACATCTTCGTTATGCCCAGTCACTATGAGCCTTGTGGAATCGGGCAAATGGTGGCGATGCGCTATGGGAGTTTACCTTTAGTGCGTGAGACTGGCGGTCTGGCGGATACCGTCAGCAACTATGACAATGGGGACGCAGACCACGGAACGGGGTTTGTGTTCTTGGCAGACAATCCTGCCGCCATCGTCAACACGCTGCGCTGGGCAATGTATACTTATGAAAACAACCCAACAGCGTGGCAACGAATGCAACAACGGGCAATGGAAACCAATTTCAGTTGGGAAAACAGTGCCCAGCAATACATCACAATATTTCAATCTTTATTTGACAGATAGGAGCAAAACCCGATGAATGTTAAGGCGATTATTTTAGCAGGTGGAGAAGGCACACGGCTTCGTACACTCACCAAGAAACGTGCTAAACCCGCTGTACCCTTCGCTGGTAAGTATCGGATCATTGATTTCACTTTGAGCAATTGCGTGAATTCAGACATTTTTGATGTGCTCGTTCTCACCCAATATCGCCCTCATAGCTTGAACGATCATGTTGGAATGGGTCGTCCTTGGGATTTGGATCGAACCTTCACGGGGGGGGTTCAACTACTACAACCCTACAAAGGCGAACACGATACTGATTGGTATCTAGGAACAGCGGATGCCGTATGGCAGAACTTGAACTTTGTGCGTTACGGGCGTCCTGATTATGTGTTGATCCTCTCCGGCGATCATATTTATCAGATGGACTACAGCGCACTCATTGATTTTCACCGTAGCAAGAATGCGGATGTTACCATCTGTGCCATCACTGTTCCCTTAGACGAAGCGAGCCGTTTTGGTATTTTGGCGGTGGACGATGATAATCGCATTACCGAGTTCGTCGAGAAACCCGCCAACCCACCCGGAAACCTCGCCAGCATGGGGGTGTATGTTTTCAACTACGATGCCCTCGAAACCATGTTGATGGAAGACAAAGAAAATCCGAATTCCGATCATGACTTTGGCAAGAACATCATCCCCGCCATGATCGAACGTCAGATGCCTGCCTATGCTTATCGCTTTAACGGTTATTGGGTGGATGTAGGAACAATTGAAGCATACTGGGAAGCGCACATGGAATTGCTTAAGAACCCACCTTCACTCAACCTGTATGATCGGACATGGATCACACATACTCGCAGTGAAGAACGCCCCCCTGTGCACATCACCGCAGGTGCGAACATTAAGAACAGCATGCTTTCTAATGGTGTGTCCATTTCAGAAGGGGCGATCGTAGAAAACTCGGTGCTGTCACCTGGTGTGTTTGTGGGTCAAGGCGCGGTCATACGCGATTCCATCATCCTCAACGATAGCTACATCGAGGCAGGCGCAACCCTAGAGCGTGTCATTCTGGATAAGATCGTGGTGATTGGCGATGGTGCAAGCGTCGGGAAGATCAATGAGATGGGTGATCTAGGAATCACCATTGTTGGTAAAGCAACCCACATTCCTCCCGGTTGGACGGTGGGCGCAAACTGTATTATCGGAACAGATTTACGCCTCAAGGATTTTGAACCCTTCACCAATTGCCATGTTCCCGATGGAACATGGCTGGGTTATGACACAAAAAAGAAATAACTCATTAAGCAGTTAAGTCAGGTATCCAAATTGCAAGTGCGACGTTAAATCGCACTTGCACCCTAACAAGTTATCTAGTTTTCAACAGTTGATACGATGGAGTTTGTTCCACCGAATTCATTTTGAACTTCGCGGTCTGGCTCAGCGTCGTTGTGCCACGCGCCGTGCACCAAGTAACGGAATGCAAATTCCTTACCACTTTCCAGATCAATAACGGTCTTAAAGCGACCATCCTTGAGCTTTTGCATGGGATGTTGTTCTGCATTCCAGTTATTGAAGTCCCCTACCACGAACGCGCTTTCGCCCTCTAGTTCTTCTGTGTAGAAGGTTACTTTGCATACTGGTTTGTTTTTTAGGAATTGCTTTTTCAACATGACACCCTCTCCGAAACTCTTTCCGAAACGTTACTGCCAAATTAGGCGCTGAATATTTTAGCGATCAAATAGAATTGGCGAAAGTGTGTAATTTCATCAAGTTTGCCCATGCCTTTACACTACCGAATCAACTCTCTTACTTGTATTCTTGGCTTGGGATTGTCTTTGTTTGGGGAAGCCCAAATGATTCCACCCGTTTCATCCTCGTTAAGACTTTAGGAGAAATCAATGGTCAAGCCAATTGCGAGAATCCATGTCAGCCCAGACCTACCAACTTCATTAGACCGTCTACGAGAGTTAACGGTCAACTTACGTTGGTCATGGGATCACGAGTCCATCGCGCTTTTCCGTCGCATGTCACCCGAGCTATGGACATCCACCGGACAAAATCCAATCCAGATGCTTGGGCTAATGAACCAAGAGCGGTTACAAGAACTTACAGAAGATAGCGCGTTCATGACGCATTATCATGATGTTTGTGAAGACTTTGATAGCTACATGAACGCAAAGAATACTTGGTATCAAACGCACTATGGGGACTTAAACCCACAACCGCTCATCGCGTATTTCTCTATGGAGTTCGGTTTAACGGAATCCTTCCAGAACTATTCCGGGGGGTTGGGTATCCTCAGTGGCGACCACCTCAAAAGTGCAAGTGACCTAGATATTCCCTTGATTGGTATTGGCTTGCTTTACCAGGAAGGCTACTTCCATCAATACCTCAGTTCAGACGGTTTCCAACAAGAAACTTATCCTTTTAACGACTTGGCAAATCTTCCCCTAACCCTCGTGCGTGATGGTCAAGGGCAACCCGTTCATGTTTCCGTTCCCCTGCCAGGTCGCGAATTATCTGCTCAAGTGTGGAAAGTTGCAGTTGGGCGCATTTCGCTATACTTGTTGGACAGCAACATTGAGCTTAACCACAACAGCGATGATCGCAATTTGACCGCGCGTCTATACGGTGGAGACCGTCGTACCCGCATCCGTCAAGAAATCTTGATGGGCATTGGTGGCATTCGCTTGTTGGATAAATTGAACTTGCGCCCAACTGTACTCCACATGAATGAAGGGCACTCTGCCTTTTTGGTCTTGGAGCGCATCTATCAATTGATGCGAGAACAACAGCTCAACTTTGAAGAGGCGAAAGTTCTGGCGACTTCCAACAGCATCTTCACCACGCACACCCCGGTTCCAGCTGGGCTAGAGCGCTTTGACTTTGAGTTGATTGACGAGCACCTAAGCCAATACATCCAATATTTTGGCATCAGTCGTGACAAGTTCATGGACTTAGGGCGTGAACACGCCTACGGAAAAGACATGTTCTCTATGGCGTTGATGGCATTACGCCTGTCCGCCAAGACCAACGGGGTGGCAAAACTCCACGCCGAAGTTAGCCGTAATTTGTGGCAATGGAACTACCCCAACATCCCCAACAAAGAAGTTCCGATTGACGCCGTAACCAACGGGATTCATGTTAGAACCTGGCTCAGTCGTGAAATGGAAGGCTTGTTTGACCGTTACCTTGACCCACAATGGCGCACGGATGAATCCGACTTGCAAATCTGGGAAGAGGGCGTTAAACGCATTCCAGACGCAGAGTTATGGCGCACCCACTCACGCAGACGTGAACGCTTGGTTGCGTTTGCCCGCCAAAGATTGCGGATGCAACTGGAGCGTCGTGGAGCATCTCAAAAAGAAATCCAAGCGGCAGATGAAATTTTGAACCCGGATGCGTTAACCATTGGGTTTGCGCGTCGCTTTGCCACTTACAAGCGTGCCACCATGGTCATGCGCGATGTCGAACGCATTCGTCGCATTGTGAATAACCCCGACTACCCCATTCAGTTTGTGTTTGCAGGTAAAGCCCATCCCCATGATAACCCCGGTAAAGAGTTCATTCGGGAAATTGACCGCTTGTCCCGCACAGAGGACTTCCGTTATTCGTTGGTCTTCTTAGAAGATTATGACATGTTCATCGCACGTTACATGTATCAAGGCGTGGATATTTGGTTGAATACCCCACGTCGCCCCAAAGAAGCGAGCGGTACAAGCGGCATGAAGGTATTGGCAAACGGCGGGTTAAACTTCAGCATTTTGGATGGTTGGTGGGCAGAAGGCTATGCCCCCGAAGTGGGTTGGGCAATTGGTGGCGGGGAAGAATATGCTCCAGAACAAGAGCAAATTCAAGATCAGTTGGAAAGCGAAGCCCTCTACACCGTCTTAGAGCATGACATCATCCCTCTCTTCTACGACCGTGGGCGCGACGGGTTGCCCCGCCGTTGGATCGAAAAGATGAAGAATAGCATGATTCAACTCACCCCAACCTTCAGCACACGTCGTATGGTGCGCGAGTATACCGAAGAATTCTACTTGCCCGTGTTCAAGCACTATCGCAACTTGATCGCTAACGACTTGCAAAACGTTAAGCACTTCACCCAATGGCAACATAAGATTCGCCAAGGTTGGAACAACATTCACATTAGCGGGATCGAAATTCAAGAAGACCATGTGAAGGTTGGGCAAAACACCAGCGTTGCAATCAATGTGTATTTGGGTAGCTTGGGTGCTGAGGACGTTCAAGTAGAGGTCTACTATGGGCAACTAGATGCACGTGGCGAGATCATCAGCGACAAGGCACAAACCACCACCATGCACCCTGTTGGCACGCTAGACAACAACGGCATCCGTTACAAAGCGGAACTCGTTTACAACACCAGCGGGGAGCGTGGCATTTCTGTTCGCGTCGTTCCCAAGAGCGAGTACCTGTACAATCGCTTCCAAATGAGCCTCATCCGCTGGGCATAATCAATAGCACGATCTAATCACCCTGCGAAATGGGCTAACCTGCTTTTCACGCAATAGCCCATTTCATCAAAAACGTCAGGTTGTCGTTCGTATGTACCGTTCCGTTACGAACAACGAGACTTTACTACTGCACGTTTGACACGTGGGTGGGTCTAACCACCATGAGCGTTACAGCTTCGTTCGCAAGAATCCGTCAATTAAGCGCCATACAAACTACGATAGATGGCATAATTGCGATAAATCAGTTGCACGTATTGGCGCGTTGAATCAATCGTGATCGTCGTCATGAACAAGTCAGGGTCTCCGCCAGAGAGTTCCATCCAGTCCAAAGCGCGTCCTGGTCCTGCGTTGTACGCGCTCAAAGCGGCAATGACATTTCCATTAAAGGTGGCGAGTTGTTCTTGTAGATAGTAGCTTCCAAATTGAATGCCCACGTGCGGTCTAAAGAGTTGGCTATGTTGGTAGTTTTGCCAACCCAGTTGTTGGGCAATGTATTCAGCGGTGGGGGGAATCACCTGCATTAATCCCACTTCTCCTGCTGCTGCAGTGGCATACGTGTTGAATAGACTTTCCTGCCGAATGAGGGCGAAAACCAACAACGGATCAATATTCCAACGCTGTGCAATTTCTTGCACAGATGCCAAATAGTAAACGGGATAGCGCATTTGCGCGATCAGTCGGGGAGCATCTAACGTAGAAACACCCGCCAATTTAATCACATTCGCCGCGGCAAAGATGGATGGATAGTATGCGCCCACCCCACGCAAATACAACGCAACTTGATAAGATGCTACGCCATCGCCCTCTACCGATTCCACCAATTCAAAAAATTCTTCAGTTGCCTCATCATATAAACCGATCTCCCAAAGTTCGGTTGCCCGTGTTAGGTTGGCTTGGTTAGCAAGCGCGTTCGGCAGAATGTGAAGGGCATCGGTGCTAGTGGGTTGGAAGGTAGCACGAAGCCATGTTTCCGCCTCAACAAGGGCGTTTGCTTCATCCAGTTCAAACTCATAAGCTGATGGGCGTTGAAAGGGCATCGTCTGGGTGGCAATATCGAGCGCACGCGAGGCAAAGTAGGTATCGGCATCCGCCTGAGAAGCCAGTTGAAAAGCCTGAGTTGCACCGCTCATATTCCCTTTTTGTAACGCCAGTTGACCAAGCCAGTAGTAGGCAGTTGCCTGATCTTCCCCTGTGGTCGTGCTTGCCACTTGGGCATACAGGCGTTCTGCAGTGGCATAATCCTGGGCACTATACGCGCTGGATGCGCCAATCAATAACCCCGTGATTGCCTGCTCGGTTTGGGGGAACTGTTGCGCCAGCGACTCAAACGTTTGCACCGAGAGGGCGAGTTGCCCATTTGTGCCATATAAGTAAGCGGCACGCCACAAGGCTTCGGCAGCAGTATTGCCTAAATAGCTGTAGGTCTGTGCAATAGTCAGGTAGCGGTTGATCGCGCTGTTGACATCACCCGCCAAGAAACTTGTTCGCCCTTGTTCAAGCAATGCTTCACCAAACAGATCATCTTGTGGGTATTGGTCGATGATAGTTTGAAACGCAACCATCGCCGCTGAGGGGTTGCCAATCTCTCTATAGGCCCTCCCCAACAAAAGGTGCATTTCTGATGGCACTTCTGCTAAGGTCACTTGGGTAGAATAGGCATTGAAGGATTGAATCGCCAACAGGTAATCGCCATAATTAAAAGCGACTTTCCCCTTTTGAAGCGCGTTCAAAGTTTGTCCATTCGCTTCTAAGACCTGCATAGCTTGGTAAGCATCGGGCGTGGTGGTATATTCGCTGAAGACGCGCACAAAGCGTTGTAACGCCAACTCAAGCAGATTCGCTTGTAGCAAGTTTTCGGCAACACGTCGCTCAATGCTGGCACGATAGCCTGTATTCTGGGCACTGGCTAAGATGGCATCATAATGGCTAACTGCCTGCTCAATCTTGCCTTGATTGGTATACAGTTGGGCAACTTTTTCCCGTAGGGCAAAATGCGGAACGACACCGCGCGGCGAATTGATCGCGCGTTCATAGCTTTGCATGGCAACTTCAAGCTGGTTGAGTGCCAAATACGCATCCCCTATCCGCTCGTAGACATAGCTATCCACCACTGTCGGGCGAAGTTGTAAATAGAGTTCAAAGTCTGTGATCGCTCGTTGCCATTCGCCCAAGCCAAGATGAGCTTCTGCACGCAAAAAATACGCCTGTGAAGAACGCCCCATCTGCTCATCAATCAACGGATTCAGCACCGAGAGTGCCTCATTGAATAGCCCTTCGCGCACAGCAGTTTGCCCAAACCTGAACAACGCTTGTGAGCGCACCTCCAACGATTCAGACGCAGAAATGAGTTGCTCATAATATTCAAGGGCTTCTTCATAACGCCCATTGATGCGAAGTGTGTCCGCACGCTGTAATACTTCCATCACATTTATGGGCGTAGGGCTTGGAGCAAGTGTCGCCATTGGAGTCGAAACGGGCAAAATAGCGTGAACCGCTACGGCAGTCTCCGTCAAAATCTGTGCCTGCATCTCAATAGGAATGTCAGAAGTCACCACGATATAAGGAGGTTGCTGTGCGTTAAGCGTGCATCCCCACAACGCGATTAGCCCCGCCCACCCTAGCAACCCTCTACTGATTCGGAACAAGATCACCCGACAACCACCCTAAACCATATCCAACAATCAAATGCCCCGCCACCGATAACGCCTGCCCTAGTTCTTGCACCGTCCGAAAACTCCACCAATGATCTTCGCTCGGCAAAATTCGCACCCCAAAATCTTTAACAACCAACTCGCTTAACGTGCGCTGTGCAAAACGTGGATGACTTGAAGGAAGCATCGGGTCAGGTTGGTCAGTGCGGGTCAGGGTGATCCGAAACCGCGCCAGCGGATTGCTTGCCCACTCACTGGAGGGGAAATAAAGCAATTGATACTCGATGAAGCCTACCATCCCATCATCGAATGAATGCTTAAACCGATATTGCCCAGCAGACCACTTCAAAGGGTTATGTTCTAATTCATATCCCGAAGCGGTGAAGACATGTTCCATAACAGTTAAAACCGTCTGGCGGAAAAGTTCAGTTGCTTGTGCTTTGCTCATGGATTTAAGTACGACTCCAAAAGATCATTTCCGTGTATTCCAAAAAGTTTCTGTAAAAGACGTGCGGTATTCCACGCATCATCATGACCGCGATGGTGTGTTCCCTGTAGTGGAACCCCCTCATTACGCATGGCACGCGACATCCCCACCCGATAACCTTTGGTGCGCAAGTTGGCATAGACCGTTTTCAGGTCAATATGACACTCACTGAAGGGATAGGCAACCTGAAAACCCTCGCATTGTGCGCGAAACATCTTCAAATCATAGCTCCCCCAACTTGCCCAAGCGTAGCGTTCCGTGTGATATTCCGTCCGCAGGGTGTGACAAGCCACATCAAACGATGTCCCACCATCCACTTGAGCTTGTGTCAACGTGGTTAACTTGGTGCAAAAATCGCTGATTTTAGAGCGTATTGGTTTCACCAACAAACTACGCTTATGCAACGGCGAAGCCGTAGCAAGCTCAAACGGGCAGATGCCAATTTCAATGATCTCACTTTCTTGCCCGTCAGGTGGGTTCTTGCGCCAGCAAGATGCCTCTAAATCGATGATGATTAACTGGCTTCGGTCTAATTCCACAACACCCCCTATTAAAGCAGTTCGCGCAGTGCATGGGCATCATGAACGGGTAAACGACAGTTGAACTCACGACAGACGTAAGCAGTGACTCGGTTATCTTGGGCAACTCGACCGTGTAACAAAGGGATGCGGGTGGGCATTTCTGGATCGGCACAATGCGCGATCACCATGCGTGGGCGATACGTTTCATGAAGCACATCCCGTAAACTGCCCCACGCTTCTGAATTTTCATCGCCCACCAACGCAACTTCATGCACACCATTCACCAGCAAATCTGCGCCGTTCAACGCCTGAGCGAAGGCAGTAGGAAACTCCTGCATGGGATTGAGCAAGGTCAACAACACTTTTTCGGCAGGTTCACGGTAACGATGATCCCCTGTGAAGGCATGTAACCGCAAAAGTTGCTTGGCAATCATGGTGTTGCCTGATGGCACAGCACTGTCTTGCAAGGTGCGTGGGCGAACGATCAATGCCTCATGGTCATGGCTAGTGTCATAAAATCCGCCATCCGTAGTGGCGAAAGAAGCCAAGACATAATCCGCCAAATCAACCGCTACACTGAACCACTTCTCATCGAAGGTCAGTTGATAGAGTTCTAGCATGGCATCTATCACGTTGGCATAGTCTTCTAAGTAGCCGTTGAGCTTTGCCTGCCCATGATTGTAAGTGCGCCACAACCGCCCATCGGGCGCACGCATCCCATTCAAGATGAATTCCCCACAGCGTATGGCAGCGGTACGATAGTCAGTGCGCTTTAATACCCGCGCAGCTTCCGCCAGACTCGCCAGCATCATCCCATTCCAACTACTCAACATCTTATCATCTAAGGCGGGAGCAACTCGTTGTGAGCGGTAAGCATACAACTTCTGATTGAGTGCATGGAGCGTGGTTTCAAATTCTGCTTCGGTCATTCCATATTGGTCGGCGATTTCTTCGATGGACATCGTAATATGTAGGATGTTTGCCCCCTCAAAGTTGCCCCCCATTGTCACCCCGTAGTAGTCCATGAGCATTTCAGCATCGGTTTGCCCAAGCACTTCCACCAATTCATCCACTTGCCAGACGAAGAATTTGCCTTCTTCGCCCTCACTGTCTGCATCAGTTGCGCTGTAGAACCCCCCTTCGGGAGCGGTCATCTCACGCAAGATATAATCGTAAATTTCTGTGGCAATGCGTAAGTAAAGGGGACGCTTGGTGAGTTGCCAAGCCTGTAGATAAACACGACTCAGTGGGGCGTTGTCATAGAGCATCTTCACAAAGTGTGGGACAAGCCACAAATGATCGACGCTATAGCGTGCAAAGCCTCCCCCTATTTGGTCATAGATGCCACCATGTGCCATCTTGATGAGTGTCAGTTCAATCGCGGTGAGCAAGTCGGCATCTGGTTCATGTGTAACCATGCGAAGCATAAACTCTAGGGACATCGGTTGTGGGAATTTAGGTGCCCCACCAAATCCACCCTCTAGCTTATCGGTCTGCTGTACAAGACGGCGTGCAACCTGCTTGAGCATGTCCGAAGTGAGCGTATCCCGTTCGGCGGTTGGAATCCCCAAGACATCTCGGTCTAGGTGCGCGGTCAGATCGTTAGCGATCAATTCAATTTCATCACGTCGCTTCGTCCAAGCATCATGAACCCCTTGCAGAATCTGCATGAAGGAGGGCATCCCATAACGTGGTTCGCGTGGGAAATACGTTCCGCCAGCAAAAGGGCGACCATCGGGCGTGAGGAATACTGTCATGGGCCAACCACCATGTCCACGTGTGAATGCCATGACCGCCTGCATGTAGATGCCATCCACGTCGGGACGTTCTTCACGATCTACTTTGACGTTGATGCAATAGCGATTCATCATCTCCGCCGTCGGTTGATGTTCAAAACTTTCATGCGCCATCACGTGACACCAGTGACAAGCACTGTAGCCCACACTTAACAGGATCGGTTTATCCTCGCGCTTTGCCCGCTCGAACGCCTCAGCTGACCAAGCAAACCATTCCACTGGATTGTCTTGATGCTGACGAAGGTAGGGACTGGTCTCGCTTTGCAGACGATTCATAGGGTGATCTTTCTACCATTTTCCTGGTAAGGACGATTAATGCGGTTCATCAAACTTTGAGAAGGACGGTTCTTCTCGACCTCGCTGTGTAAATTCTACCAATTCTTCACAGACTTTCGTGAAAATTCTCACTGCTACCTTAAAATTAGGCGGTAACAATGCACTCGGGGGTTCGTAGTGTCGATTAACAAAGTTTTAAGCGTTTTTCTCCCAACACGCCCTCCTGTGCAAGCAGGTTAATCTCGACAGTGAAGTCAGGTTTCCCTCCAAGCTGTTCGGTCAAATTCGCACCACCCTCGTCGAATACGCTCGAGCGACACTACCGCCCAAAAGTGTAGGTCAACGACAAGCTGCCAGTTCCATCCTGTGAGCGGTCACGGATCAAGGCTCATTCCAATTGGTGAAAATGACCAACGGACAACCAAGGCGTGACATGCTCTATGCCTACCATCCGCTTATCAAGCCCCTACCCTTTCATTCTTATTTTTTAATCAAGGTGCGCCCTAATCGACCGAATTTTTATTGTAAGCTATACGTGTGAACAGATTGTTGTTAAAATGGCAGTCTCAAAACTGTTTCCTAGTTTACTCTCAATAAGAAGGTTTGTATGCCTCCAGTTGACTTTTTGTTTCGCGGTAGTATCGAAGAATTAGACCCCGCTGTTGCCGAGTTAATTCGCCACGAAACCGCGCGACAAGCTCAGTACCTCATCATGATTCCCTCCGAAAGCACCATCCCCAACGCCGTGCGAGAAGCAGTCGGCTCTTCTTTCTCCAACCTCTATGCCGAAGGCTACCCCACCGAAGCAATGCGCCGGATGACTGAAGATGAAATTCTAAACTATAACGAACGCCTGCAAGAGTATCGCAGAGATTCCGATAGCCGTTATTATAAAGGGGCAGAATACGCTAACCTGCTCGAATCCTTGGCGCGTCGTCGTGTGGCAGAAGCCTTTGCGGCAAATGGGCTAACCGCTGATGATCTGTATGTGAACGTCCAACCCCTCTCTGGTGCACCCGCCAATAGTGCTGCCTACACTGCGCTAGTGAACGTCGGTGAAACGGTCATGGGCTTAGATCTGTTAGATGGTGGACATCTAACGCATGGAAGCCCCGTCAACCGTAGCGGGATTTACTATAATATTGTGAGCTATGGGGTCGATCCTCAAACCGAACGCCTTGACTATGATGTCATCCGTGAGTTGGCAATCAAGCACCAACCCAAGATGATTATTGCCGGTTTCACCAGTTATCCTTTTGCCCCTGATTGGGCAAAATTCCGCGCCATTGCGGACGAGGTCGGGGCATATCTCTTGGCGGACATCGCCCATACTGCCGGCATGGCCATCGCTGGCGCATATCCCAACCCGGTTGGGATTGCCGACGTTGTGAACTTTACCACGCACAAGACGCTCCATGGTCCTCGTGGTGCAGTTAGCATCACGCACCGCAAAGACCTCTACAAGAAAATAGATCGCGCGGTCTTTCCAGGTGAACAAGGTGGACCACACGTCAATAGCATTGCCGGTTTAGCCGTGGCAATGAGCCTCACCCGTACCGACCAATTCCATCAACTGCAACATCAAATCGCCAAAAATGCGATCATCCTTGCCGAAGCGATTGCTCAACGTGGCATTCGGATAGCTTACGGTGGCACGAATACGCACATGCTCTTAATTGATTGTAAGGGCATCCGTGGCGATGATGGCGCATACCTTAGCGGAGACATTGCGGCGCGCCTCCTTGATTTGTGCGGCATTGTAGCAAACCGCAACACCATTCCCGGCGACCGTAGCGCGTTCAGCGCATCTGGCGTTCGGTTGGGTACGACATGGATTACACAGCGCGGTTTCTTTGAGGAGCATTGCCGTGAACTTGGCAACATCATCGCTGATGTTTTCTACGCTTGCACCCCCTACTACCTGCGCGAGGAAAGCGCAAAAGAACTACGCGCCAAAGTTGACTTTGATATCTTACAACAAGCAAGAAATCGCGTTCGTGATTTAGTCGCACGCATTGGCATTGACACCGACGTTCGCGCCGATGGCTATCCTCACTTCTTTTACATGGAACAAGAGCAAGCAGACGGCACGTGGTCAACGCTTGAAATTGCAGGAAAGCACGCTGAAGATTTCCTTGATGTGGTGCTCAGTGGACGTGTCTTAGGAATTGCCGAGAACACCCTTGAACCCTCGTATATATTGGAACCAGATGGACAAGTCATGTCGCGCGTGTTGCTCCAGCGCGAGGGCAACCGTTACCAACTCCACATTGAACAAAATGCCCAACGGGTAACAGCATGGCTACGCTCGTTGTCAGATGGCTTCGTGCGCTTTGATGCTGACCTGCTGGCGAAAGTTCCAGGTGCGGTAGATGTTCGTCGCGTCGAAGGAGGTTTTGACGGGAACACAAGTGACTGGACGGCAGAAAGTGGTTACACCAACAAACCGTATTTCATCGGTTGTAAAGGTGCATACTGCCAAGCCCCAAAAACACCCGCTCTACCTGTCTTTGAATGGGCTATTCCTGCCGAAACAACCACCCTGCTAACCACCCCCATCCACGCCCTGCACCAAAGCATGGGAGCAAAGATGGTGCCCTTCGCAGGTTATGACATGCCCGTTTACTATTCCTCTGTTACGAATGAACACAATGCTGTTCGCAAAAAGGCAGGCGTGTTTGACGTAACCCACATGGGAGTCTTTGACGTTCAAGGGGAAGCATCCAGCGTATTCATCAATTTGGTCTTCTCCAACGATGTCACTAAATTGGCGGTTGGTGAATCACAATACGGCTTCTTATTAGATGTGAACGCACAACCCTTCGATGACTTGATGGTCTATCGACTGGGAGTTCAACACTTCCTCATCGTTGTCAATGCGTCCAACAATGATAAAGACTGGGCTTGGCTCAATGCGGTCAAAGACGGTCAAGTGCAAGTGAACGCACACATGCCCTCACGCACCTTCATCTATGGGGATGCCGTGCAACTGCGCGATCTACGCGCGGAAAGTAGCGGGGCAGATCGTCGGGTGGACATTGCACTACAAGGGCGCAACAGTTTGAAGGTACTCACCTCATTGGCAAATAAGGGAGATAAGGTGAGTGTGGTGCGTGGTCTTGAATGGGCAGGCGTGGCACAGGTGACATTGGGCAAATTTGACTTGATCGTCTCTCGCACGGGTTACACGGGGGAACGTCAAGGATACGAGTTGTTCGTTCATCCCGACCAAGCTACCGCGCTCTTCCAAGCGTTGCTTGAAAATGGGGCAGAACCCTGCGGTTTAGCATCGCGTGACAGCCTTCGCACCGAAGCGGGCTTGCCCCTCTATGGTCATGAACTAGCAGGCGACCTTCAGTTGGGAGCATCCGATGCGGGGATGGGCAAGTTCGTCAAACTATGGAAACCGTTCTTCGTTGGGCGCGATGCCTATAAGACGTATGAAGTCACACGCGACAGCGTTATCACCCGTTTCAAAATCAACCAAAAAGGCGCACGCCCCCCGAAGGTAGGCGATCCGGTAGTAGATGGGCGCGGGCGTGTGATTGGGATTGTCACCAGTTGCACCATCGACAGCGATGGCTATCAAAACGGCTTGGTCTACATCAAGGAAACCCACGCCACAGAGGATACGGAGATTCAGATTTTCGCCGGCGGATTGGGCAACCCCACCACTGAAACCCCACGCATTGGGTCTAAAGTCACTGTACCCCAAAGTGCGGTGATCTTGAGCCGTTACCCCAAGCAGAAGAAATAACCTCGAGCAAAATTGTTTCCCCCTTGTGAAATATCACGAGGGGGAAACCCACACAGGCGTAATCAGGCGAGGCTTGCCTCACGCGCTTTTTTCTCTTCGATGTTCCATGAGGGCAACGCCGGCGCACAACACAAGACCAATTGTTTTGCCGCCAAGATTTCGTCAAGGCGACGGGTAGCAGTCGTGTGGGGTGCTTCGGTTAATAGAGTCGGGTTCTCGTGCGCTTCTTTGGCGATTTGCTTCATCGCCTCGATGAAGCCGTCGAGGGTTTGCTTTGATTCGGTCTCAGTTGGCTCAATCAAGAGGGCTTCGGGAACGATCAGCGGGAAATAATTGGTAGGAGGATGGATTCCATAATCCATCAACCGCTTAGAAATATCCAACGCATGCACGTTCGGAACATCCGCCCAATGCCCCTCTAGTACGAATTCATGGGCACAGTAGCGATCATACGGCACGGTGTAATCATCGCGTAGCTTGACACGGATATAGTTGGCGTTCAAAACAGCATGGCGCGAAACCTGCTTGATGCCCTCTTCGCCGTTAATGCGGATGTAGGTATAAGCACGCACAAACATCCCAAAGTTACCGTGGAATGCTTTTAGACGACCAATGCTCTTCTCTGGAATGGCAAGGCGATAAAGGGGCGGTTCATCCCCTTCTGCTTCTGCCACTTCCGCGACAGGACCGGGTAAGTATGGCTTCAAGCGTGCGTTCACTCCCACCGCTCCACAACCGGGACCGCCCCCACCGTGAGGCGTGCTGAAGGTCTTATGGAGGTTATAGTGCATCACGTCGAAGCCCAGCTTGCCGGGTTTGACGATGCCCATCAGGGCATTCATGTTTGCCCCGTCCATATACATCAACCCGCCGGCATCATGCACCGTGTCGATGATCTCCACAATTTGGCTATCGAACAAGCCCAATGTACTCGGCAAGGTTATCATCATCCCCGCAATGGAGTCCCGTTGCTCTTGGCAAACCTGTTTAAGGTGGGCTAGGTCAACGTTCCCGTTTGGATCAGAAGGTAACTCAACCACCTCAAAGCCTGCCATGCTCACGGTGGCGGGGTTGGTGCCATGTGCGCTATTGGGAACAAGAATTTTGGTGCGCTTTTCGCCATCATGTTCCAAGTGATATTTACGAATCATCAGAATGCCAGCTAACTCGCCTTGTGCGCCTGC
>CAIRDJ010000224.1 GCA_903877335.1 uncultured Chloroflexota bacterium
AGAGTTGAAGGGTGGGCGGTGTTTTGAATAGCGTTTTCAATTCGGGGTGAACAATGGCTGATTCATCCGCTGGAAGGGGTTGTAAGGCAATGAGCAATGCTTCTGTAGTAATGCGCTTTAACTCGCGTTGTTGGCTGTCCCCTTGAACTTTATCGCGTACACCACTAATGCCATGCTTGATAAGGTCATACACAAGATTGGTTGCTAACTCTTGAACCACGGGAGATCCTCAGAATATTGAATGACGATAGCTACACTATAACGCTAAATTCGTATCCACGCTATCAGTTTGTCACCTCCTAGAGTGGATGGCGAGTAACTTCCCCCACCTTAGACCAAACTCTATAAGCAGTGGGCGCGGTGGGGAGGGATGGCGGTCAGCGTGGTTCAACGCCATCCGCGGGACAGTCGCCGCAGATACCCACATTGACCCGAAGGTCGCACGTAAGTTATTTGACCATGCATCCCAACGGACACCGCTCCTCAATATCCAACTATTGAGCCTCCTGAATGAACGCGAGGTCGAAATCCTCCGCTTGATCTCACGTGGCTACACCAACACAGAGATCGCTCGGACGATTCACCTTTCTGAAGGCACGGTGCAGAACTACATCAGTGCGCTATTTTCCAAGCTGGATGTAACGGATCGGACACAAGCTGCATTGCTCGGTCTGCGCTATGGGCTGACGGACATCAATGATTTGCGATAACTAGACAAGTTGCTATAAAACAAAAACGGCAGGTTTCCCCACCGCCAAAGCTATAGGTGTTTGGATCGACGCACCACAAAATTTAATATTGGGTTTATAATTTTGTTCCTGCACATGAATGTAAGCGATGTAGTGTGGAATCCTCTGAAGCCAAAGAGCTTGTGTGAGAAGGGGCACTACAAGGGGTTTTGCACATGGATGCCACACTCGGTCTTGGCGTGGTTAACCCACCGACCGGCGCGTAAATCATCCCCTGCTTGAACCGCTTGGGTACACGGGAAACAGCCGATGCTGGTATAGCCTTGTGTGTGCAAGGCGTTATAAGGGAGGTCATAGGCGTGAATATACGTCCAAATCATGGATTCTGTCCAAGTGGCAAACGGACAAAACTTCACTTTTTCGTTGCGCTTGTCCCAACTGACCACCGCCGTTTCTGCCCGACTGGCAGACTGGTCGCGCCGTACTCCGCTAATCCATGCCTGATAGCCTTGAAGCGCATCTTTCAAGGGGATGACCTTGCGCAATTCACAACACTTGTTCGGCTCATCCAACCATAGCGCGTTCCCGTGTGTTTGCGCCTGTTCCGCCACGCTCTGACTAGGGCGCACCCGAATGAGGTTTAGCCCCCACTCGCGTTCAAGCCGATCCATCAACTGATAGGTTTCATCAAAGAGCAAGTTGGTATCCACCGTCAAGATGGTGAGATGTGGCGCAATCTCTTGGAGCATATGTAGCGTCACAATCCCTGTTGGCTGAAAGCTGGTGACAACCACCAAGTCATCCCCAAACATGTCCACTGCTCGGCGCAAGATCGTTTGGGGGTAGGCATTGTGTAACTCTGCTTGAAGAGTTTCAATTTCAGGATGTTGGATAGCAGGTGAAGAATACACTCAATCATCTCACTTTCAGGCGTTAGAACTGCTGGCAGTATAAGACAAGCTGGGTGCTATGCTATTGTGGTATATGCAGAATGACCCTAGATATGCTTTTATTGCATACCTGAAACGCTTCAAGGTTTTATATCATCCCATTTTCAGGGCTTCGTGTGCAAAATAATCCGCGATGTGTTCGATGATCTGGGAAGCTCAATGGCGTGTATGTGATTAACCTCCATCTTGAGGGAAAAGTTTGTGTGATAGTGGGAGGCGGGAAGGTGGCGGAACGCAAAGCGACCGCGCTCCTTCATGATGGGGCACGCTTAACGGTGGTCAGTCCCGCCCTGACGGACGGCTTGAGCCGTTTAGAGGTGCAACACATCGCACAGAACTATCGTTCCGAACACCTGCAACAGGTGCGCCCGTGCTTGGTGATCGCCGCTACTGACCAACCCGCCGTTAATCAACAGGTGGCACAAGATGCCCGTCAGGTGGGGGCGTGGGTGAACATTGCCGATGGAAGCGCGGAAAGCGACTTTGATAACCTGCCTGTATTGGCACGTGCGCCCTTGTCGGTGGCGGTTAGCACGGGGGGCGCGTCTCCCATTTTGGCGCGTCATCTGTTGCGTGCGATTGACCAACAATTTGGGGCGTTGTATCAAGCGTGGGCAAGCGATTTGTTAGCGTTGCGCCCACAGGTGCAAGCGCACTATGCACATGCTTCACAACGCCAAGCCTTTTGGGAGCGCGTCTTACAACCAAACGTGCTTGATCTCTTACACACCCTCCCGACTGAAACCGCCACCGCACACCTTAAAGCAAGGGTGGCACACTTCCTACACGAGGAACAACCATGAATCCGCGTAGCGCGTTGGTTTTAGCAGGACACGGCTCTCACATTAGCCCGCACACAGCTGGGCAAGTGTGGGAATATGTTGACCAGTTGCGTGCGCGGAACGTTGCCCACGAGGTGACAGCGTGCTTCTGGAAAGAGCAACCCTCTTTTGCAGAGGTCTTGGACACGCTCACGGCAGAGCAGGTTTATGTTGTGCCGGTTTTTACCGCGCAAGGTTTCTACACGCAACGGGTGATCCCTGTGGAGATGGGCTTGAGCGGGGCGGTCACTCATCGAGGTGGCATGACCGTTCACTATGCCCGAACGCTGGGCGAACATGAACACATGCCTAATGTGCTACTCAAGCGCGTGCAAGCCACCCTCGCCACCCATCAACTAGACCCCCTCGCTACCACAGTAGCGATCATTGGACACGGCACGCGCCGTAGCGACCAAAGCCAACGCGCCACCCATGACCAAGTGCAGTGGCTTCAACAAACAGGTTGCGTTGCCGAAGTGCTTGGCGCGTTCTTGGATGCCGAGCCGTCCATCCCCAGCATTTATGAGCGTGCCACCCACCCCACCATCATTGTTGTGCCGTTCTTCTTGGCGATGGGATCGCATGTCACGCTGGATGTTCCTGCTGAACTCGGCTTGAGCGTGGGCGAATCCTATACCGAACAAGCCGACAAGCGCGTTCACTACACCCCACCCGTGGGCAGTGACCCTAATATGGTGGACTTCATCTTGGAATTGGCAATTGAAGCGGGCTTCGTCCCTGCCACCGATTTGCCCACCAGCGCATGGCAGGGCTTTCCACAAGCAGGGTGGGAGTCGTTCGGCGCATGGTGGCAAGCGCACGCGCCTGTCCGCTTTGGAGAGCTAGAACTTACCGCGCAAGTGCTGGGCAAGGGGCACGCGAACGCCCCCGCTTCACCGTCAATCAGCATGGCGGAATTACGTCAACAGATGCGTGAGAATCCGTTTCGCCCATTGTCATCTGCTATAAGTTTACCCGATAGGGGGTATCATGATTTTTCTTCTCTGGCGCACGGATGTGCCCTGGTTGAAACCATCTATCCAGGTGCAATTGCCCTATGGGCGCGGCAACAGCAGGGTGAGCTATCTATTTTTTCGTTGGGCGCGGTCGTCGGGCGACAGGTGGGCAACTTCCGCCACATCGAAGCGGAGCAAGCCTCTGCCCCTCATCTACAAGCCATCTGTTCGGCATGTACGCGCCAACCACTTTGGCGAGGTGAAGGTGTGGCGGTTGTCGCACATGCCATCCCCTGCCCAGAACCCTGCAATTTTTGGTTAACAAGTGCTATTGGAGCGGAAGAAAGTGATCGGTAAAGCGTATTTAGTGGGAGCGGGTCCAGGAGATGCGGACTTGATTACCGTCAAGGCGTTGCGCTTAATTCAACAGGCGGATGTGATCTTGTATGATCGGTTGATTCCACAGGATGTGTTAGCCCACGCACAAAAACGGGCATGTTTAATTGACGTGGGCAAGCAACCCACCAAACATCGCCTTAGCCAAGATGAGATCAACGCGCTCATCGTGGAACACGCTCTGGCAGGGCGGTTGGTGGTGCGCCTTAAGGGGGGCGATCCGTTCGTGTTTGGGCGTGGGAGCGAAGAAGCGTTGGTGTGTGCAGAAGCCGGCATCCCGTTTGAAGTCGTGCCAGGCGTGTCCAGCGCGTTCGCGGTGCCTGCTTACGCTGGCATCCCCTTGACCCATCGTCAAGTGAGCAGTGCCTTCACGGTTATCACCGGACATGAAGACCCCACCCAAGCGGACGCTCCCAACCGTTTGAACTATGCCGCGCTGGCACAACAAGGCGGAACGTTGGTTGTTTTGATGGGGGCGAAGCAGTTTGTCGCCATTGCTGAGCAACTCATCCTGCACGGGAAATCACCCGACACCCCCGCCGCCATCGTGGAATGGGGATGTACCCCTCACCAGCGCACCTTAGTTGCCACGCTTGAAACGCTCCCCCGTTTAGCAATGGCAGCGTGCTTTCAACCCCCGTCTACTATTGTGGTGGGAGAGGTGGTTGCCCTGCGCGAAATGGGCGTGGCTTGGTTTGCAGAAGGGGAACTCTTGCCTTTATGAGCTGGGCATATTCACAAGAGTTCAAGGACATTTTGCGCATCATCGGGCGGGGCAAAAAGCTACAGCGCGACCTCACCCGTGAAGAAGCCTACCGTGCCATGCAACTCATCTTGGATGGGGGGGCAAGCCCAACCCAGATCGGCGGGTTCATGGTGACGATGCGCGTCAAAGAGGAGACCGCTGACGAGATCATCGGGTTCACTCAAGCCTCGCGTGAGCGGTTGCGCCCGTTTGAGGTGGCAATGCCAAACTTAGTGGATTTTGGCTTTCCCTACAATGGACGGTCAAAACGCCTGCAGACTGGGGTGGTTGCCAGCATGGTGCTTGCCGCCAGTGGTGTGCCCGTCTTGTTGCATGGGGCGGACAACATCCCCACTAAGGCGGGGGTGGCAACGCTCAACCTCTTGCAGGCGATGGGCTATCCCTCGTCTTTGCCTCCCCAACACGTCAAGCAACTTGTGCAACAAACCCATTTTGGTGTATTGGATTTGCAACACGTCCTGCCACAATGGACGAACTTAACCCCTTACCGCCATCATTTTGGGGTGCGAACCTTCATGAATAGCGTCGAGAAATTCTTGAACCCAGCAAATGCCTCCACCCATATCAGCGGTTTCTTTCATGGAAGCTACCTCATACGCATGGCAAACGCGCTCCCAGCTGAACGGGCGTGGATCGTGCAGGGGGATGAGGGCATGATTGATTTTCGGATGGGCAAGCGCACGCGCTTCTATCACGCAGAAGGAGATGAAATGGTGGAGACGGTGCTAGATAGTACCGCCTACGGTTTTAGCGAGACGGACGCGCTAGACTTTCCTGTGGATGTCCAAGTTCACGCAGATTGTTTGAAGCGCGTTTTAGATGGCGAGCTAGGCACTGCTTTCGAGCAGGTCGCGCTCACGGCAGGGGTGTTGCTCTGGATTTTGGGGCGCGTTGCAAGCGTACCCGAAGGGATTGACCAAGCGCGAACATTGTTGATGAACGGCAAGACTGCCGACTTATTCACTATTCCAACTTTAGATAACGAAGGATAAAACATGACTACTTGGGGCGAAGTCTTGAAAGATCGCATGATACCCGACTGGGCACTAGAAGCGGACCAATTCGAGAATCAAATTTTATTGCGTAAGCAACGTAAACTAGATGAAAAAGTATTTGCCGAAACGCGCTTGCGTCGTGGGGTGTATGGGCAACGCTACGACAACGGGCAACGCCACGACGGCATCGAAACACGCCAACTTGTGTATCCCAATGATGACCTCACCAAAGGACCCGACACCGCATGGGACGCGCCCGGCATGCAACGCATCAAGTTACCCTATGGCGGCGTGACCCCCGAACAACTGGAGGTGCTGGCGAATCTTGCTGATGAATACTCCGACGGCATCCTACACGTCACCACGCGCCAAGATATTCAATTGCATTTTGTGCATATCGAAGACACCCCCGACCTCATGCGACGCTTAGCCGCTGTGGGTATCACCGTTTTAGAAGCGTGTGGTAACTCGGTGCGCAACGTCACCGCGTGCCCCATTGCTGGGGTCTGCCGCGACCAAGCATTTGATGTCACGCCCTATTCTAAAGCGTTGGCATTCTACTTGTTGGGGCATGATGATGTTCAAGACTTTGGGCGCAAGTTCAAGGTTGCCTTCAGTGGATGTGAGGGGCATGCCTGCGGGTTGGTCATGATGCACGACTTGGGCTTTCTGGCACAAACGCGCGAGGTCAATGGCGAAGTGCAACGCGGGTTCAAGATGTTTGTTGGGGGGGGCTTGGGCACCGTTCCACACCAAGCAAAAGTCTTGAGCGAGTTCACGCCTGAAGATGAAATCCTGCCCTTGTCGCAAGCGGTCTGTCGGGTGTATGCCCGCCTGGGCGAAAAGCAAAACCGTAACCGCGCCCGCATTAAGTTCCTCGTCTCTGATTTAGGGATCGAAGAATTTCGCCGTTTGGTTTACGAAGAGTTAGCAACCTTGCCCCACGATCAACGCTGGACAGCATACCTTGAACGCCTCGATGAGACCGACGAAACCCCCTTGAAGCCCGGCTTGTTCCTCGATGGAACGCCCCTGCCAGAGGGTTTTGAAGCGTGGTACGCCACCAACGTTTATCGCCAACGCCAACAAGGTTATGCAGTTGTCACCGTGAACCTACCGCTAGGCGACCTCACCAGTAGCCAAGCGTATCGACTGGCAGACATTGCCCGTCAGTACGTGGGGGATCACCTAAGGACGACTGTTGAGCAGAATATCGTCTTGCGCTGGGTAGCAGAAGCGGACTTGCCCAATTTGTACCGTGACTTGCTTGAAGCAGGCTTGGCAAACCCCAACGCCGGCACCATTGCTGACATCACCTCTTGCCCTGGTACCGACACCTGTAAGCTCGGCATTGCGTCCTCGCGTGGCTTAAGCACCGAACTGCGTGACCGCCTGACCGCACAAATGGAAACCATGCCCCAAGCCATGCGCGATCTCAAGATCAAAGTTAGCGGATGCTTTAACTCGTGTGGGCAACACCATGTGGCAGACATCGGTTTCTTTGGCAACAGTCGCCGTAAAGGGAACTACAAAGTGCCTCACTTCCAAGTGATTTTGGGTGGCATGTGGCGCGAGAATGCCGGTAGCTATGGCTTGGCAGTGGGGGCAATTCCCTCCAAGCGCGTGCCGGACTTCCTCACCGCAATCACGGATCGCTACGTGGCAGAACGCCATGACGATGAAACCTTCCAAAACTGGGTACAACGTTTGGGTAAAGTCGAAGTGAAGAACCTGTTGCAACCTTTCACCGAAGTCCCCGAGTATGACCAAGACCCCAGCTTCTTTTCCGACTGGGGGGACAGTCGAATCTACGGCATCCAAGATATTGGGGTAGGGGAATGTGCTGGGGAGGTTGTCTCGCTGTTTGCCATGCAAATCGCCAAAGCGGAATCTGAACACTTTGAGGCGTTGATCTCGCTTGACAAGGGAGACTATCACGCGGCGGATGCCAAAGCGTATAACGCCATGCTACAGGCGGCGCGTTCATTGGTGCTAACCCGTTATCTGAACGTGGGCAATCAACCCGACACCATTGTACAAGAGTTCAAACAACGCTTTTATGATACCGAGCTATTCTTTGATAAGTACGTCAAAGGGAAGTTTGCCAGCTACTTGTTCAACCGTCACGCCCACCCCGTCAGCAACCCCACCGCTGATGATGCACACCGCCTCGTTGAAGAGGCGCAACTGTTCATTGAAGCGGTTCACTCCGCCGAAGCCCGCATCAACGGTGCGATCACCAGTTAGGAGTATAGGATGATTCCCAAACGATTAAGCGCAAAGTTCTTTAGCACTGCCGACCAATCCCCCAACTTGACCGCCTATGTGCCGATCTTCCAACGCGCCATTCAACAACAGGCACTAGCTGGAATGCTCATTGACGTGGCGGATTATGCCCACGTCCCCCAAGGACCCGGCGTGATCTTGATTGCGCATGAGATGGATTATGCGGTGGAAGCCTCACGCGGGGAGTTGGGCATTGTGGTGACGTATAAGCACATTGCCGAAACCCACTTGACCGATGCCGTCTTGACCTTGTTCACCCACTTAAACGCGCTGGCAACGTTGCTAGAGCAAGAGGTTGAAGTGCAGTTGCCTCTCAATCGTCAAGTGGTGGAACTTAGCTTTCGGGATCGTCTGAACTTTCCCAACCAACCTGAAACCCTCACGCTGGTTGAGCCTGCTTTGAGCGCGGTCTTGGTGACTGTGGGCGGAGGGGAAGTGCGCCCCGTCCACAATGACCCACGTGAACCGTTTACGGTGCACCTTGCCTTAGCAACGGATCTCCTGCCTATAGGCTAAAACCGCCGTTGGCATAGATTTCCCCTCATGCGTGGTTTGTGTTATTCACGGTGGGGGGAATCTACCAATCGCGCTTTGCCTCATGCCATCCCCACAATCTAAATAAAAATGAGCGAATTGTTGGGTTAGGGATAACCTTCACCGACGAGTTGGCTACCCACATATTTTGATAGGGACTGCTGAATCATCCGCGCTGAGAGGTGAGGGATTAAACTCGATTGAGATCGCGGTCATTCCGTCAGATCAATGGCAGGACGACTGAAATGGCAATTAAGCGCCTCAATCAACCCAAGTAAGCTAGACTCTTGAGCAGTGAGAATATATTTGAATCCGCACTCACGAGCGGTGATGGTGGTTTTCTGACCGATGGAAGCGACGATGATACCGAACACATTGGGCACTTGCCCATCCTGTGCTTGAATCCGTTCCATGAAACAGGTCACAGTGGAAGAGCTGGTGAAGGTAATTGCATCCAAAGGTATAGCAGGGAGGCTTTCACCTTGTGTGCAGAGCGTTCGATAGCTTGTCACGACATGAACATGTGCACCTTTGGCAAGCAATTGATCGGCTAAAGTGGGGCGTGCCAGCGCAGATTCCGGCAACAATACCCGCATTCCGCGTTCAATCGGCACAACCTGTGACAGCGATTCCGCAACTTGTTCGGGAGCGCACACGTCCGCCACTCGCTGTAAATGGATGTAGGTAGCTTGGGCGGTGGCAGTGCCAATCACCGCAATACGAAAGGGCGCGTCAGCGAGCGTCCTCCCCATCTGGGTAAGCCGTTCGGCTAAGGCAAGAACGGTGTTGGCACTGGTCAAGACCAACCACTCAAACTGTCCACTCAGCAAGTCATGTAGTGCTTGGTCAAGCCGAGCCGTATCATTCGGAGGCGAAATCTCAATACAGGGATAATTGACAGGAATTGCCCCCGCGCCTCGTAATAACTCATTGAGAGGATCGGCTTGGTGAATGGCACGAGTATTGAGAATGACTTTACCGTTTAACGATATGCTCATGGCATGAAGGTTACTCCAATCGCGACTTTACCCCATGTTGAAGGGCATCCTGTGACGGCATTTTTCCTAATCTCATGGCATCTAAGAGTTTTCCGCCCTAGCGTGGGGAGGATTCTGGTATGGTATAGCGAACAGGTACGCCTTGTTGAAGTGCCTGTTGTTGAAGATACCATGCGCTACTTAAGCCTGAAATTCTACCCCCGAACATGAGAAGATAACGTGAGGATTTCATACGGTAACATCTTCCTGATTCAACATTTGGCTATATTCATGTACAAAATCTACCAAACGGCGAACATTCTCAACAGGAGTTTCGGGCAAAATACCATGCCCCAAATTAAAAATGTGCCCTCGCTTGCCTTTTACACTGTCAAGAATGTTGGTGGCACGAGTTTTCAATGCCTCCCAATCGGCAAATAAGGCAATCGGGTCTAAGTTTCCTTGTACGCTGACGGCATCACCCAACATTTCCCACGCCTGTGCCAAGCCAATACGCCAATCGACACCAATCACATCCCCCCCCGCTTGCTGAATGAGCTTGAGCATTCCGCTTGTGCCCGTACCAAAATGTATTATTGGCACGCCAGATTGACTGGCAATTTCTATAGCACGTTGGCTATAAGGCATGACAAAGCGTTCATAATCATAAGGACTCAATTCCCCCACCCAACTATCAAAAATCTGGAGTGCTTGCGCACCGGCTTGGGCTTGAGCCAATAAGTAATCTCCTGCCACTTCGCTGAGTTTGCTCATCAAGCGATGCCAAACTAAGGGTTGATTCATCATCAGGCTTTTCACTTTAACACGGCGAGAACTTCCGCCACCTTCCACTGCATAACTCGCAAGGGTGAATGGTGCTCCGCTGAAACCAATCAGAGGGATACCACGCCCTGCTAATTCATGGCGTGTGAGTCGAATTGCCTCCAGCGTAAAGGCGAGGGTCTCTTCCGCAGGACGTACTTGCAAGCGGTCGACATCTTCGGCAGAGCGTACCGGATTATAAATTACGGGTCCTTCTCCACGCACAAAATCCAACTCTAAACCCATACCCTGCAAGGGAGGCAAAATATCTGCAAAGATAATCCCAGCATCCAAATTGAAGGCGTGCAAAGGTTGTAAGGTCACTTCACAAGCGAGTGCCGGTGTTTTGATGAGTTCTAAAATGGTGTATTTTTCACGCAAGGCACGGTACTCAGGCATATAACGTCCTGCTTGGCGCATAAGCCAAATAGGGGTAGCATCGGTTGCTTCACGCCGACAGGCTTTAAGAAAACGACTGTCCATGAGTGTTTGGGTTTTTAGGGTTGTAACCATTTAACCACGTCTTTTGCAAAATAGGTTACGATAATGTCCGCTCCCGCCCGTTTAATACTGGTCAACGTTTCAA
>CAIRDJ010000225.1 GCA_903877335.1 uncultured Chloroflexota bacterium
GACAGTCCTACAATAGTAAGGAAATTCTGCATGACTGGCAAGAAAAAGAAACAAGGAGCTTCGGCATGGGGCATGATTCTTCCGACAGTGTTCCTTGTGCTGGGGGGTGGGGCGTGCTTGTATAGCTATGGCACTGCTCAACGCTTGGGCGGGCAAGAGGTGGACTTCATGACGGGGGTGGCGTTTTACCTTGTGGCAGGGTGTGGGATGATCTTCACGCTCATTGGCGGTGGGCTATTGCTGGTGGTGCGCTTTCTGGGAGGGATCGCCACGCTATTGGGAGCGACGCTGGGCAACATCCCTTCGCTCAATGATGGGGCAGGGGGCAAAGGCGATCTTCGCTTCTTGCGTGGCTTCATGGGGCGTGATGATCGCTAGGGAGTGGCTTGCTCCACGCGGAACAGGCGTAACGCGCTCAACCCGTTGGGGCGGACGGTCAGGGTGATGAACTCTCCGTCTACGGTGGCAGGCACATAGGGCGAATTTTCTAGGATGACCAACGCTGTCCCTTGTTGCACCGTCGCTTCGATCAACTCCAGATGACGGGGGATGTCTTCGCCGTTGGGGTTCACTCGTGGGCACAACACCTCGCGCTGGGTGATGAGCAGATAGCGCAGGCTTTGGCAGTTGGAAAGCAACCCGATCACGGTATCCGCCTCCGTGTGCAAGATGGTTGTCGCCACTTCTGCTAAGCCGTACCCGCTGGCATCTGACATCATATACTCGCGCTGATCGACAAGGGGCAAGCGAGCATAGAGCGAATCGCGCATGAATTGCCACGCCCAAAGTGCCCCGCTCACACTCACCCACGCCAACACCCCTCCCGCCACTATTCGCCCCAAGCGGTGGCGTGCCCACAGCACAGACAACACTCCCCCGCTCAAGATCAACACGAGCGCGTAATGCAGATAGAGATAGCGCGTGAAGAGTTTGCCACCCATCAACACCGCTAAACAGGGGATGCCCACCGCTACCAAGCCCACGCGCACGCGCTCATGGCGCAACCCCCACCCCACTCCCAGCGCACTCATCGCCACGATGCCCCATCCGTTGTAGGCAATGAACCAGTCAGCAACGGTTTGTAAGCGCAATAGTGCCTGTGGAATCCAGTTGAGTAGCGGGCTAGAGGATGTAGAGCGTGCCAACGCCAGCGCGTCATAGCCCAACACGCCCCCAATCAACACCCCAAAGAATCCGCCCACACTCACCGCAAGCGTCAAGAGGGCGGACGCAACCCATGCCCAACGTTGACGGGGCGAAAGGGAACTGGGCATCAGCACACCCATAACCAGCGGTAGGATGAAAAATGGCAAGGCGGTGATCTTGAAGCCGAACGCGACAAACAACGCCAACCCACACCCCACAGCGGTGAAGCGTGTCCCGTGCCGAATACCACGCACCGCTAACCACCATGCCACACAAATCCAAGTAGCAGACAGGGCATCGCTTAGGGCAACCGCGCTGAAGAACAGATGATAGGGACTCCAGATGAGCAGGAACGCCCCCAAGTAGGCAGGGACGGGGTGGCTTAGGTCGCGCAGGGTGGCAAGCAGGGCCACGAAACCCAGCGTCAAGATCAGCAGATCGGCGTAGCGGATCACCCAAAAGTTGCCATTTTCGTAGCTACCGAAGATGAGCCAATACCAATTGGTGAACAATCGCCCCTCCGCCACTTGGTGAAAGGGACTGGTGGTGGGCATTTGCTCGGCAATATGCAGGTGAAACGCCTCATCAATGAAGGGGGGCAGGGCCTCCAAGAGGAGCACGCGCACCCCAAAGAAGAGCCACACCCACCCGATGAACGCCCACCGCTTACGCATGGGGGCGCGTGTCGTCCGCATCATCTGCGTCGGTCAAGGGGCGCGTGAAGTCGTGCACAAGGCGGATAATCGCCACCACCAACCCGCTGCCAAACACCACAAAGATGAGGGTATCGAATACTTGACGTGTCATGAAATCAAACTCAATGCCGAGCATGGTTTATTCCTCCTGTTTTCGTGGAAGTCCGATGAAAAAAGGTGAACCTAAGTTGAATCCACTTTCATACCGAATTGCCCCGCCCATCGTCCCCCGCTGGTAGCGCACCATGCACACGCCCGGTGCGCGTTTGGCGCGTCGTGCGGGACCTTTTCGAGCAGCACGGCGTGGGGGACTCCTGCAGGTTAAGGGGCGACACGCGCATTGTACAGCGCAACCCACGCAACAAAAAAGCCGAACAAAATCGGCTTCTGATGATTTGAGGCGACGGTCGGAATCGAACCGACGAATGGAGCTTTTGCAGAGCTCTGCCTTACCACTTAGCTACGTCGCCATTAGACTTATCATTATGCCTACTACCTACCTAAATAGCAAGAGTTGATTCTGGGTTTTGTGCAGAAAAATCGTTAAACTAACGCGCGATCGCACACGACACTTGCACCCACAATCAAAAACGGTGACAATAATCAACATGAACGACAAACAATATCACCTTGACGCTCCCGATTTTGACGAACCCGGCTACACCTCAGCGGACATTACACCTGAGGGTGGGTTAGCCGCGTCCCCTGCTGTTGAGGTGAGCGATTTTGAGTTTTTCCCAAGTGAGGATGCCTCAACTTCTGCGGCGGAACGAGCAACGGATGAACTGCGCCTCCCCTCCACACAATATGATTCGCTCCAGATTGATATTGATTCCGCCCTTGCCGCGGTGACGAGTCTTGATGATTTGCTGGTTGAACCCATTTCCCCTGCGCCCCCCAAATCGGTGCGTCCTGCTAAAGTCTCGCCCGTAGACGTTCCGCCCACCCTCAAACTAGGGCGCGGAAATCCGCTTTCGGTGGTGACTGGGTTGGTCAGCATGGGCGTGGGAGGGTGGTTAACCTATCAGTGGACGGCGGGGCAACCTGCGCCAGCTCCCACTCTAACCGTGTTGCTTGCGCTCATCCCCATCAGCTTCTTCTTGGTGGGTTGGTTGTGGAGCGGCAGATGGTCGCGCGGGGTGTTCGTGGTGGGCATGTCCTTGAGCGCGTACAGCGTTGCCCAATATTACGCGCCCAGGTTGCAATGGACGGGCATGGCATGGGTGGCGTATGGCTTCTTCACCTTTGGGGTGATCTTGGTCTTGGTGGGCATTTTAAGCCGTCCGTTCACGCTGCGCACGCTTTACAGTGGGTTGGTGTTTGCGGTGATCGGCGCGGTGGTGCGCGTGGTGGAATATGATTATCTGCCGTTGGCGTGGATAGAATCGCTCCGTAAGGTGTGGTATCTTCCGCTGGGCGTGTTCGCCCTGATGATGATTCTCCCCTTCTTTCGGAGGCGCAACCCGCGCTAAGCATGGATGCGAATTGCCATTGATGCCAGTCGTACCACGCTTGAAC
>CAIRDJ010000226.1 GCA_903877335.1 uncultured Chloroflexota bacterium
AGGCTTCACGAGCGAACTGCCATTCTACAAGGACAAGCATTTAGATGGGCGTGATCTATACAAAAATGTTTTCACGCCTGGTGACAACACACTGGCGTTCATTGGGTTCATTCGCCCCAACATTGGGTCATTACCATCGGTTGCAGAAATGCAGGCGCGGTGGTTCGCTGCCGTGCTAGCTGACCGCGTGGCATTACCCGCTGAAACTGAGATGCGTGCCATCATTCAAACCGATGCCGAGCAATATACGGCGAAGCGTGTTTATCACGCTAAGCGATTGACCTCATTGGCGGATTACTGGTTGTATATGAGTTTTGTTGCTGACCAGTTGGGCGTTCAGCCTCACCTAGAACGCTACCTGACCAAGCCTCGCCTGCTATTCAAACTCTTATTTGGTCCGGGTGCAAGTTATCAGTTCCGTTTAGAGGGGCACGGTGCTAAGCCCGAAGTTGCGGAGGAGATCGCTAAAGGTCTCAAGACCATTACATGGGGCATGGTATTGATGCACGGTATTCTTTATATCTGGAAGCCATTCTTCCGCTTGTTAACGTGGCTAGGCTTCAAAAAGTTTCAGCCTGTGTACTAAAACCTATCGGTGGGGTCTTCTCGTGAGACCCTCCTACGAATTATTCTTCTGCAATTGTGTTTACTTCGCACGTTCGCTATCATCCTGCATCGTTTCCTATTGGCGAGTGTCTGACGACGTTGAATGATCAACTTGTGACGAGGAGTGAAGTAGAGCGATGGGCTTAAGTATTGGACTGGTTGGTTTGCCAAATGTCGGCAAAAGTACCACCTTTAATGCGCTGACCAAAGCGCAAAATGCACTAGCGGCAAATTATCCGTTTGCAACGATTGAGCCAAACAAGGCGATGGTTCCCGTGCCGGATAAACGCCTTGATAAATTAGCAGAGCTTTCTAAATCCAAGCAGACCATTTACGCAACCGTTGAATTTGTGGATGTGGCGGGCTTGGTCAAGGGTGCCAGCAAGGGCGAAGGATTGGGCAATAAGTTTCTTGCCAACATTCGTGATGTTGATGCGGTCTTACAAGTGGTGCGTTGCTTTGATGATGAGAATGTCGTGCATGTCAGTGGCACGCCCGATCCCCAAACCGACATCGACGTGATTAACACGGAACTCATTCTGGCAGATATGCAACAACTCGAAAAAAAGCTAGAGCGGTTGGAACGTCAGTCGAAGGCGGACAAGGAAGCGCGTACCCTCTTTGATTTGGGTAAGCATGTTCTGGCACATTTGGAAGAGGCGCAAATGCTCACGACCTATCCCAATCGAGACAGCGAAGAGTATCGCCTGTTGAATCAAGAGATGCGCTTTTTGTCGGGCAAGCCGATGATCTTCGCTGCCAACGTGAGCGAAGATGGCTTGGACGAAGACAACGCCTATGTCCAAGCCACTCGTCGGATTGCCCAAGCGCAAGGCTCGCCGGTCATCAAGCTGTGCGCCAAATTGGAAGAAGAGATGGGCGGTTTGTCCGATGCTGAGCGCGAGGAGTTCTTGGCGGTTTCTGGCATTGAGAATGGTGGGCTAGAGCAAATCATCCGCACAGGTTATGAGATGCTGGGCTTGATGAGTTACTTCACTACGGGTGAAAAAGAATCTCGCGCCTGGACGATCCGTAAAGGGTGGACGGCACCCCAAGCTGCAGGTGTGATTCATAGCGATTTTGAGCGTGGGTTCATCCGCGCTGAAATTGCGCCCTATCCAACTTTTGTCGAGTATGGCGGTTGGGTTGCTTTGAAGGAAGCAGGGAAGATGCAACTGGAAGGGCGGGAATACGTGGTTAAAGATGCGGATGTGATCGTCTTCCGCTTTAATGTGTAACCAGTTTTTTTGGAGGAGCCACACAGGGTGGCTCCCGTTTTACTAGACGACATCTCGAATATCAATTAACTCTTGGTCCGGAATTCGGCTAAGCATCTCTGTGGCAATCTCGATGGTGATGTTGGGTACTTTGATGACGACATCATAGAACCCCTCATTACGTGGGCTTGGGTAGGTTCCCACTCCCATCACCCCATAACTATTCTCTGCTAACACCTTGACCAGTTTGTTAAACTCGCCCAGTCGATTAGGCATGCGCATGGTGACGCGCACCCCGTTCGCCGGCAAGCCCAGCATGATTTGGTACGACTTCAGCAAGATTGCCTCTGTGATAAGCCCAATCACAATGCCCTCTTCGACCACGGGCAAGCAACGAATATCCATGTCAGAAAGCATTTGTGAAGCACGTTCAACAGTGGTGTCGTCCGTCACCGTTACCACATCTTTG
>CAIRDJ010000227.1 GCA_903877335.1 uncultured Chloroflexota bacterium
GCTTTGTGATTGTGCATGAGATGTTCAAGTTCCTCTAGCGCGTGCAACAATTCTGGAGAGGTTGAAGGGATAACCGACCAATTCAATTTGCCCCCTGGAATGCGTAGCAAGACAGGGTTCGCTGTCAATTCCGCCTGCATGGTTGCACCATAGCCAGTCTCTTCGAGCATGGCGGTGAACTCTTCCACATGGAGAGCTGCTTCGGAAGCAGAGCCTTCCAGTTGAGCGGTGGTATAAGCACCAGGAGCCAACTGGTCAAAAGGAATGGGACGCAACACACCCGCGTGTTCTTCTGGGATCATCTCAAACAAGATTTCCTTGTCTGCAGAAGTTGCCACACCCACAGTGGGATAGCCCCAATAGGTGAAAGCCATCAAGAACGCGATTAACACGAAACAGACGGTCAAGGCGAAACGGCGATCTGCAAAGCGGCGGCTCGGATTGGTGTCCAGGTAGGGCATCGCAAATAAGAAGCCGAATACCAAACCAGGGAAAACCAAGCCCCAGAACACTTTATCACCCAACTTGAGCGCACCCTGAATCCATAGGAAGTACCACGGCGCAACCGTATGAAGGGGAGTTTGTTGTGGGTTGGCGTGGCTTTCGAGCGGTGCCTTGAAGAACCAGGTTGCCAAAACGGTCAATAACAGGGTGGTGAAGGCTATCCACAGCATTTCGTTGGTCAACACGTCTGGGATGAAGTAGACACGCTTGTCCAGCGGCACACGCTTGGCGGTGTCCTCCCCAATATTTTCTTTTTGTGGGGGGAGGCTGTGACCATGAATGATAACTTTGTAGTAGTGAACGCCAGTGAAGACGAACAACAAAGCCGGCAACAGCAACACGTGCAACAAGTAGAAGCGTAACAAACCATTGGCACCCATGTCTGGACCACCGCGCACGAGCAAGTTAAGGTTCTTGCCTACGATGTCTGCAGGGGGGGCGGCTTCCACCATACTTGCACCAATGGTTACAGCCCACAGGGCTAACTGATCCCACGGCAACAGATAACCACTGAAGCTGAGAACCATCGTCACCAGCAAGAGGATCACGCCCGTCAACCAAGTGAACTGGCGTGGCTTCTTGTAACTGCCGGTGAAAAACGTTCGCAGCATGTGTAGGAACACGATGATGACCATCGCTTCGGCACCGAGGCGGTGCAAGTCACGCATGAACTTTCCAAAAGGAATATTGGAGAGCATGGCGATCATGTTGTCGTAGGCGATTTCTGGTGAGGGTGTGTACCACAACATCAAGAAAAGACCGGTGATGGTTTCAAATACCACGAAGTAGGTTGACAACCACCCTAAACGAAACGTTGGGTAAACCCCGGTCATATCCTGATGGAAGTAACTGGGGCGCATGTGCAACCAAAAGCTATCCGCATGCGGTTGCAAACGAGGATTAGGGCGACGGCTGGGGGCTTCACCGCGAAGGGCTTCGCGGATGTCTTTGACGTTCATACCAGCAGTGATGTAAGCTACAACGTCGTCGATGCCCTCATAAACTGCCTTCTTGAGTCCTTTTTCCTTGATCGTGTCAAGGAAAGATGGAAATGGCAAAACGGACATGTCTTGACTCCTGCACTATAAAATGACGAATGATTACAACTTAGCTTTGGCACCGGTACGGCGTACACGATTGCCGGTGTCAATGTCAATACGAGCAATGCTTCGACCGGCCAATTGAATGGGGTCGCCCTCTGTATTGGTTGTTTCGACCGTGCCGTCTTCAAAATACACAGTCGTCACAAAGCGGTCTAAACTGCGCGGGGCAGGACCCTCGATGTACTTCCCATCTAGCTCAAACTTAGAACCATGGCATGGGCATTCAAAGCGAGTGTTCGCTTCTACCCAGCTTGGCAAACAACCTAAGTGAGTACAGACACCGTACAAAACAATAAGGCTGTCATCTCCCAAATGTGAAATGTGGAAACGACCTGCGGGTTTAGAGTTGGGTGCTTCACCAGCACCGGGCACTTCACCGGGACCAAGTGTAAACGTCCCACCGAATGTGCCTTCCTTGAAGCGAGGGTAAGCGAACCACAGAATACCTGCCCCAGCTTCACCGAGCAGTAAAACGAGAGAAGCCATCCAAATGTAGTATAAGAATTCGCGGCGGCTTGGGGTGCTCACCGTGATTGCTTGTTCGGTATCTCTCGCGACTTTTGCTTGGTTTGCTGTCGCCATTGGTTAATTCCTCCGAAGATAGTGGTCAGTAGACGTTCGAAAACTGCACAGATTCCTGCCCTAAACGTGTTAATGACCTTATAACAAAACTTGAGAAAATTAGAATTGCATTGGTATGTTCAATATATCACAAGCGTAGGGCACTGTCAAAGATCGTTCTACATGCCAATTTCTGCAGAAATGATCTTGCAGTGCTGTTTGTTGTTACGCCATAATACAGGACATGGCAACCTATCATTTGCAACATAACCGGGTACATTGGACGAATATCGTGCATCCCACTCCCAACGATGTAGAACTGTTGCGGAGTCGGTTTCCGTTCATCCATCCCCTCAACCTTGAGGACATCCTCAGCTCAAAAGAACGCCCGAAACTCGATGAAGACGATGATTATCTCTTCTTGGTGTTGCACTTTCCGCAGTGGGACCCCATCCAACGATTATCCCGCAGTCGAGAGGTGGACATCATCCTTGCGCAGGGCACCGTTGTCACCATTC
Organism: uncultured Chloroflexota bacterium; assembly: GCA_903877335.1. GTDB lineage: Bacteria > Chloroflexota > Anaerolineae > Aggregatilineales > Phototrophicaceae > CAIRDJ01. The sequence continues at coordinate 2,687 of CAIRDJ010000227.1, forward strand.
ACGACGGCACGCTTAAACCTCTTTTGAGGCTCTTTCAAAAATGTGAGAACGAAGAAGAAACGCGCCAGCGGTACATGGGGCGTGGGGCGAACTATACCTTCTATGTCATCTTGGATGAACTCGTAGACTATCTCTTTCCAATTCTGCGCAAGGTAGACAAGAACATTCAAGCTCTTGAGGAAGAAATTCTGGGTGGCAACACACGGAGCGTCATTCGTGAAATCACCCTCATTCGCCGAGATGTCATCACCTTGCGGCGCATCATTCGCCAGCAAGTTCCCGTTTTAGAGGAATTGGAAAAAACCAATCATCCCCTCGTCATGGACGATTACGAAGAATACTTTAACGACCTAGTGGATCATATGCACCGTGCCCGTGACTTTGTTGACGAGGATACCGAAATTGTAGCAAGTCTAGCAGAGACCGCAGACACGCTTGCCAGTCACCGCATCAACGAAGTCATGCAAATTCTCACGGTGATTTCCGTCACCATGTTACCCCTCACGCTCATTTCAAGTGTGTACGGGATGAATATACCCTTGCCACTGCAAAACAATCCTTACTCGTTCATTTTTGTCTCTGCCACCATGGTGATTATCGCCGTCTTGATGTTGATTTACTTTGTTATTCGAGGTTGGTTGTAATGCTTCGTCCTTTCATCTATGTCGATCGTCAACCTGTCTTCGATCGTATGCTGGAGGATTTGCTACGTCAACCTTTGGTCGCTGTCGATATTGAATCGAATGGCCTGCACGTCTATCGCGAGCATGTGTGCCTCATTCAACTTTCCACCCGCGAGCATGACTATATTGTTGACCCGCTTCGCAAAATGAACCTAGACGGCTTGGCACGGGTCTTCTTGGATCGTGCCATTGAAAAGATATTCCATGCGTCCGAATATGATCTCATCTCTTTGAAGCGTGACTATGGCTTTAGGGTGGATCACCTTTTCGACACGATGGTTGCCGCCAGAATGTTGGGGCATGCCTCTATCGGATTGGATCGGATGTTGGCGGTGTATCTTGAAGTGGAAATCAACAAGAAGCACCAGCGCGACGATTGGGGGATGCGCCCATTGCCAGAGTCCAACTTGCGCTATGCCCAGCAAGACACGCACTATTTGCCACAACTGCGCGATCGCATGCGCGATGCCCTCATCGCGATGGGGCGGTTGTCCGAATTTGAGGAGATTTGCACCGATTGCCAAACCGTGCAAGATTCCACCCCTACTTTTGATGCCGAAGGGTATTGGAAGATCGGGTTGCCTCAACGGTTGAACCTGCGTTCGATGGCGATCTTAAAAGAGTTGTATCTATGGCGCGAGCATCTGGCACAAGAGCGTAATGTGCCTGCCTTCAAAATCTTGTCGAATAAGGTGTTAATCAATCTTGCCCAGAACGCGCCACGCAA
>CAIRDJ010000228.1 GCA_903877335.1 uncultured Chloroflexota bacterium
GAGCATGTCGGGGTTCGACTCAACCGCAACGGTGAAATTGGCGAGTGCTTCAGGGCTAGATTGGACAACAGTGAGCAAGACAGCTGCACCAAGACCAACCGGACTGTCATCCACGCTGGCAATGCTGGAGAGGGCGACGAGCGCGTTGGGGGACGCGGCGGCTTGGTCAACAACGGTTTCAAGCGCCGCGGGACTGCTGGAGAGGCGTTCAATCATCGCACCAGCGAGTTCAGGGTTGGCTTGTACGAGGGTGTTCAATTGCGAAGTGAGCGCGTCGCTGGCAGAAGCGGCGATCAAGAACAGATCAACCGCGGCGGGATCAGAACCGGCTAAGCTGGCGAACACCGTCCCCAAAGCAGCGGGGTCGGCAAAGGTGGAAGCCAGGGCTTGCAAGCCCGAAAAGCCGTCGGGACTGCTCATGATGGAATCGGTGATGAGTGCGCTGGACACGGGGTCCGCTTGCAAGAGCGCCCCAAGATCAGCGACAGGGACGCCGCTCGCGAGGATGACATCGAGCAGGTTGGGCAACACAGCGCTGGGTACACTGCTATCCAAGGATTGGGCGGGTGGGATGAGCACTTGCGCCACGGTTTGCGCAGAAGCGAGGTCGGGCATGAGGTTGAGCAAGGGTTGACTGCTAGAAAGTTGCTCAAGTTGGGATTCCGAAAACGGCACAGTGGGGTTGAATGGGTCTGTGTCCACTACGCCGGCAAATAAGAAGCTCACCTCAGCGGAGACCAGTTCAAGTTCCAAGCCGACTGCAGGATCAAAGCCACTGGCGACACCAGCTGGCATGACCAGTGGGGCAGAGAAGCCCACCAGCGCGATTTGGTAGGCGGGGGCGTTGAGCGTCGAGAAGCGGTTGCCAAAAATTGAACCCAACGAGAAGAGCGGGCGACGGGGCGGGAGCAACATCGAAGCGGTGGACGTGTCCGCCTGACTGACACGCGATTTGACAATCCCGTTGGCGACGGTCAAGTCCCAACGTTCAGGACGACGCTTGAGCGAGGTTTCGCTCGTGTTGTCTGCATTTTCTAGCGCATCGACATCTGCCAAGATGTCTCCACGCCAAATGAGGGAGGTCCCGCCACGCAACTCTAGCAGCAACTCATTCAACTTGAGCACGGCTTGGTCCACTTCAGCGGGCGTTTCAATGACCACGCCATAGGGCGTTTCCCCGCTGCTGCCTGCGGTACTTTCAAACAGGATTTCAAACTCAGGAATATCGACCAACGCTCCCTGAAACCAACGTCGGCTACTGAGTATACTGCGTTGGGAGGGTGCGCTGTGAACCAAGCGCACGCTAGTCTGCTCATTGATGCTGGTTGGGGTTGGAATGGGTTGGGGTGAATACGGGAAGAACCATTCAGCGACTACCACAACGATGGCAGACGCAACAATCATTAAGGCGAGAAGGCGAAGCCCTTTACTCAACATATCAACCCCGTGGCAAGACTACAAAATTGGTCAGTAGATTAACTTATAAGAGAATATATTACAATAGGCGGATGAAATTGCATCTCCTGTGATTCACTCGCCTGCAACCCGAGCACTCAACATGAAGAGCAAAGTAAGCATTTCCTGACTGCCTGCTGAGTGGGATGATGGGGTTGCACCTGTTCTCACAGCACCAGCACATCCTTAAAAAATGTTGCTTCGCTTGATACGCACATACAGTTGCAATTGAAAGCCGTGTCACCTGCCATTAAACTGAAAGCGGACGACCTACCAAAATAGGAGAACAAAACGTTGACGCATATCAAACGGATTGCAGTTTTGACCAGTGGGGGCGATGCGCCGGGCATGAATGCCGCCATTCGCTCGGTTGTACGCCGTGCCACACAATTTGACTGGGAAGTGTTTGGGGTGGAAAATGGCTATCGTGGCTTGATTGATGGCAACTTCACCCGATTAGGGATGCGCGATGTAGGCAATATCATTCAACTGGGGGGAACTGTTTTAGGGAGTGCCCGTGCTCCAGAGTTTAAGAACATTGAGGGGCAACAAGAGGGAATTCGTCGGTTACATCAGCAGGGGATAGATGCGCTGGTGGTGATTGGTGGCAACGGCTCTCAAACGGGTGCTTATGCTTTAGGCACACACGGCTTTCCTGTGGTGGGGGTTGCTTCTACCATTGACAATGATTTATACGGTTCTGAAATTACCATCGGCGTGGACACCGCCTTGAACGTTGCGTTAGAGTCCATTGACCGTTTGCGGACGACTGCTTCTTCCCATCACCGCGCTTTCATTGTGGAAGTGATGGGGCGCGATTGTGGCTACTTGGGGATGATGGCAGGCTTGGCGGGGGGCGCACTCGCCGTTCAAATTCCAGAAATGGAAATGACCCCAGAAGCCATTACCAATTTACTGGTGGAAGCATACGAACGTGGCAAGAAACAGAGTATCATTGTGGTAGCTGAAGGTTGTCAGCATGATGTTGACGAGCTTGCTGCGTACTATAAAGAACACCGCGCCGAGATCGGCTTTCCGTTGCGCGTCACCCGTTTGGGGCATGTGCAACGTGGGGGCGTGCCCACCGCCGCCGATCGCCTGTTGGCGACACGCTTGGCAGCAGGGGCAGTGGATGCGCTTCAACGCGGAGAAAGTGGCGTATTATGTGGACTACACAACAACCAAATTACGCTCACTCCGTATGATATTGTGGTCAACAACAAGAAGACACTCGACCTGTCTCTATTAGAACTCGCTCGTGATTTAGCTATGTAATTGCCCAAAAGAGGGACTCATGACTCGTTTGCCACTTTTTCCACTCAACACGGTGCTTTTCCCCGGCATGCCACTGACGTTGCATATCTTTGAACCGCGCTATCGTAAGATGATTCACGATGCTTTAGCCCATGAGCGACGGTTTGGGGTGGTGTTGATTGAAGAGGGGCAAGAGGCATTGGGTCCGCTCGCCCAACCGCATCGGGTGGGATGCACCGCCAACATCATGCAGATCAGCCCGCTGGGAGATGGGCGCATGAACCTGATCGCGGTGGGTGGCGAACGCTTTCGCATTGAAGCCCTTGATAGCACCAGCGAGCCGTACCTGATGGGCGAGGTTGCGTTTGAGCCGCTGCCCAGCGCACCGCTTGTTCCTTCACCCGTGTTACAGGAGTTACGCCCCTTGGTGAAAACCTATCTGGAGATATTGTCTCAAGTTGGCTCGCTTGACTTGGAACTTGACCAGCTGCCCACCAATCCGCTTGACCTAGCAAACTTGGGGGCGTATGTGTTGCGCGTGGGTGCGGAGGAAAAGCAACCACTCCTTGAAGCGGATAGTGCCGCCCAGTTCATCATTGCGCTCAACAAACTACTACGGCGCGAAAACGCCATCATGGGGAACATGCTCCAGCACCAAGACCTCCCCGACGACCAACCCTTCTCTTGGAACTAGGGGCATTGACAAGAATGAATGCGGAGTCTCATCCGACTGATAATGGGTTTAATTGACCTATCATGCCAGAGAGGACGCATTCCTCTTGTGTAAAATCTCCGTTAATGCCTCTGTGCCCCCACCAGCGAACACTGACCCAAGACCCCTAATCTTTGAGGGATGAATAAAATCAAAGACACGCTATAATCCTCTACAACCATTTTAACCATACTACACTCCGAAAAACGTGAGGGATACAACAAACATGGTGGGAACAACCCCAACTTCCTCTGTTGATTGGCATACGCTGTCAACAGAAGTAACGCTCAAGCAGCAAAAAGTGGAACTCGCACAAGGCTTAACCGATGTAGAAGCAGAAGCTCGTCTGCAACAATTCGGGCGCAATGAATTGGTTGACCGTGGCGCAAAGAATCCGCTACTCATTCTGTGGGAACAGATCAGCGATCCGCTGGTGGTGATCTTGTTGATTGCCGCTTTGATCTCCGCTATTTCGGGTAAAATCCCCGAGTTGATTGCCATCCTGACCATCGTGGTGATTAATGCCATATTGGGCGTGGTACAGGAATACCGTGCCGAACGCGCCATCCAAGCCCTCAAGGCGATGGCTGCACCGTTGGTTCGGGTGCGTCGCAATGGTAAGGTGATTGATTTGGAATCCCCCTTGTTGGTGCCCGGTGACATCATCCTCATGGAAACCGGCAACATCGTCCCTGCTGATGCGCGTTTGGTGGATGCCGCTAACCTCAAGGTGCAAGAGGCAAGTTTGACCGGCGAGTCTGAAGCGGTAGACAAACACAACAAGCAACTGGACAACGCCAACGTGCCGCTAGGGGATCGCCGTAACATGGTTTACATGGGTACCTCCGCGACCTATGGGCGTGGAGTGGGTGTGATTGTCAACACGGGAATGAATACCGAATTAGGGCGCATAGCCCAGTTGATCCAAGAAGTAGCAACCACCGAGACCCCGCTTCAACGTCGTATGGGTGAGGTGGGGCGAGTGATGTTCTACGCCTCCCTGATTGTGATGGGGATTGCTATTGGGGTGGGCGCATTAGAATTTTTCTTTAGCGGTGAAAGTTTCAGCTTTGCGCTCATCAATGAAATCTTGTTGGAATCCGTTTCGATAGCGGTGGCGGTTGTGCCGGAGGGGTTGCCCGCCGTTGTGACCGTTTCGTTGGCATTGGGTACACAACGATTGTTGCGTCGTAACGCCCTCATCCGTAAGCTACCCGCTGTTGAAACGCTGGGATCCGTGACGGTGATCTGTTCGGACAAGACCGGCACGCTCACCGAAAACCGCATGACGGTTAAGGTGATGAACGTCCCCGGCGAGGCATTTGACCTCACCCCGATTATGCGTAAGACGGTGGCAAAGGGGCACTACTTCAACCTTGATAGCAACATGGAAGGCTTGTTGCTTTTAGCTGGTTCAATGGTGAACGACTCTATTGTTGAGCGTGTGGATCGTGAAGATGTCGATTTTGTGGTACAAGGCGACCCCACCGAAACCGCGATCACCCTTGCGGCAGCACGCTTCGGGCTAGAGAAGAATCACCTTGATGATTCACTCGTGCGCATTGATGAAGTTCCCTTCTCCTCTGAACGCAAGTACATGACCACCATTCACGAATACCGCAAGCCCATTCCCACCCACCATGAATTGCTAGAAGATGTGGCGAAAGTATTTGAAGGCTACCCCTACGCAGTCTTCACGAAGGGTGCGCCAGATCGTGTTGTCGGATTGTGTAGCGCGGTATGGGACAATGGGCGCATCGTTCCGATCAAAGAAGAAGACTTTGAAGGGCGCATTGAACGCGCCAATGCCAAACTCGCTGGCGAAGGCTTGCGCGTGTTGGCGGTTGCCTTTAGCCTCCACAAGGAACGCCCCACCGCTGAACAATCAGAAAAAGACTTGGTGTTCATTGGGTTGGTGGGCATCATTGATCCCCCACGCCCAGAAGTGAAAGATGCAGTAGCAGTATGCAAGACCGCCGGCATCCGTCCTGTAATGATTACCGGAGATCATCCCATCACTGCACGCGCCATTGCCAAAGACTTGGGCATTATAGACAGCGACACCGCTCGCGCGGTCATTGGGAACGAGTTAGAAGCGATGTCCGACGCAGAACTGCGTGAGGTCGTCAAGACGGTTTCCGTGTTTGCGCGGGTTTCCCCAGAGCATAAGCTCCGCATTGTGGACGCAATGAAGGCAAACAACAACATTGTGGCCATGACAGGGGACGGCGTGAACGATGCCCCCGCGCTCAAGAGAGCGGACATTGGCGTAGCGATGGCAATCACCGGCACGGACGTTTCTAAAGAAGCGGCAGACATGGTGATTCTGGATGATAACTTTGCCACCATCGTGAGCGCGGCAGAAGAAGGGCGCACCATTTATGACAACGTGCGACGCTTCATCAAGTATCTGTTGGCAAGCAACACGGGTGAGTTGCTCACCTTGTTGACCATGCAGGCGATTCCCGGCTTGGGGCTACCCTTCACCACGTTACAAATTTTGTGGATGAACCTCATCACCGATGGGGTGCCAGCGTTGGCGTTGGGCGTGGAAGTGCCAGAGCGCAACTCAATGAAGCGTCCGCCCTATGCCCCCGATGAGAGCGTGTTTGGGCGTGGGTTGGGTCGTCACATTTTGATTGTGGGCTTGGTGTTGTTTGTGACCGCCTTCACCATTGGTTACTGGGCGTACTCTAATCAACTTAAGGCATCCAACGGCGAACTTGCGTGGAAGTCGATGGTGTTCATTGTGTTGACTTTGGCGCAGATGGGGCATGCCTACGGGTTGCGCTCCCACACCAACAGCGTTTTCTCCATGAATATCATGGGCAACCGCTTCTTGTTGGTGGCGTTGGTTGTCACCACGCTCATTCAATTGAGTACGCTGTATATCCCCCTCTTCCAAAACATTTTCGGCACTGAACCGCTCACGGTGAACCAACTGCTGATCTGCTTGGCGTTGAGTACCGGTGTCTTCTGGGCGGTAGAACTTGAGAAGTTGCTCATCCGCCGCGGTGTCTTGAAGTAACAAGCACAAGCTTTCATAGCGTGTTTCAATTGTGAATAAGCTAGGCTAGGGGGTGTCTCCTAGCCTAGTTGTTTTAACGGGAGAGGATGCGCTCAAGCGTTCCTAAGAACGCGGTGGTATCGAGGGGTTTGGGGACGGTCGAGTTGAATCTCACTGCAAGGCGATGTGATGATTGGTTCAGGGGTGTGGTTAGCGGTAATTAGCCACACGATCGCGTTCAACCGAGGCTATGACATTGTCGGGTTGAATTGTGTGCTATAATGGCACAATCTACTGATGCGATGATCCAACTGGCTCAATATGAACCATCCCACCCACCATACAAAACTGGCATTCAACACCAATCTTTCTGCAGAAGGTTTGTTTAACGCGGTTGAGATGTGGGCGAGGGCACGCACCACCGCTGATAGCAACCGCCTTCACGACCTGCTGCGCGACAAGATGCATGCGTTGATAGGGGAGGGGGAGGGTGGCGCAGCGGCAGGCTTTTTTGTATTCGTCAAAAAAAGCCCAGAAGCCGTTACCCCAACCGACATCGTCGCCTATCGCGATTACCTGCTTGAAATGGGCTTGGCACCGACCAGTATTTATGCCCGCATCAGTCGTATCTCTAGTTTTTTCACATGGTTGCTCAGTGAGCCAACTTTCAAGGCGCGAATAAAATATAATCCAGTTGACCTAGCGCGACCAAAGGCACCGCAAGCCTATGGTACAGAACGTGCCAATGCCCTCACCGATGACCAAGTGCGTCAGTTGCTTCTCCATGTGGCGCGTTTGGCGTTGGGGGACAATCTAAGCGCGAAGCGCGACTACGCGCTCTTACGGTTTTACTTTGCTACTGGTAAACGCAGAAGCGAGATCATTGGGTTGCGAGGGGGGGATGTTCAATTCAAAGAGGATTACCTCATCATTCATACAAAGGAAAAGGGAAGCCTCTACCGCAGTAGCGAGGTGCGCGACGGGGGGGTACGTTTGGCTTTGGTCAATTACTTGAAAGCATCTGAGCGGTGGAACGGCAAGACTCGTGCGCCCCTGCTTGCTAATGGTGAACCGATTTGGCTACGGCATGATCGTGCCCGTCAGGGTAAAGAAGGGGTGACATCGCACGGATTCGTGTTCATGCTCAAGAGATATGCCAAGGAAGCGGACATTGGGGAAATTCATCTCCATCAAACGCGCCACACCGTTGCACGCATCGTGGGTGAACAGGCGGGTGACTTGACCGAA
>CAIRDJ010000229.1 GCA_903877335.1 uncultured Chloroflexota bacterium
CAAGCGTGACGATCAATTGGGTGCGACGGTGGGTGATCTTTAAAACAGCTTGCAATTGATTGACATCGGCTTGGGCGATTTGCCAAGCGTTGGGGAATACCCCAAACAAACCCCCTTGATAATCCAGCGCGTGACCGCCCCATTCTACAAGGGCATGCTGTGCCTTTAAGGCGGCATACAGGGAGATTTGTTGCTCAATGATGACCATGCACAGGGCTTCAAAGATACTTTCGTTCTGCAAGTGATGGACACCATACAGCGATTCTATAACGGGATACATCGGGTGAGCGGGTTGGATCAGCGCATAAAATGGTGCCAAGTCATGCCCGATGCACAACATCCGCCCCACCTTCACGCGGAGCGTTGACGGCACGTCATCGTCAATGGATGCGTAAAGGTTGACCTCTAACATGTGTTCATGCTGTTCAACCCGCAAAAGGGCAGGCAAAACAGGGGTTAACCAAAAGGTGCGCAGATAATTTTCCTGATGCCAGTGATCCACCACGCCATGATAGCGCGAGATCAACTTTGCCGAGGTAGCTAAACTGTATGGCGCATGAATGGGGTAGTCGAAGCTGGCTAGGTGTCGGATGGTCTAACCTCTTGAAGTGGAGTGCCCACTAAATCCAAGAGCAGGCTTTGCCGTTGAAAACGCTGTTGTGCCAATTCCCGTAAATCTGTCACCACGTCAGACTCATCGGTGATTTCCGCCCCAATCAAGGATTCAATCATGTCTTCCATCGTGATGATGCCTGCCGTCCCCCCATACTCATCAATCACCAGCGCGATGTGTAATTTGCGTCGGATGAATTCAGTCAACAATTTGCTGACCGCGATAGTTTCTGGGAAGGACTGAATCTCACGATGGAGTTCCACTAATTTTCTTTGCCGATTGTTGCGTGCGGCTTCAATGAGTAGGTCGGTGCGCAAAACAAAGCCAACCACATCATCGACATTCTCGCCATAGATGGGAATGCGTGAATACGGTATTTCGCGGTTGGTTTCCAAGACTTGATGAATGGTGACATCTTTTTGACAGGCGAACATCACTGTGCGTGGGGTCATGATGTTGCTGATTTGAACCTGCTCCAAGTGGAGCAAATTCTTGAGAATGGTATGCTCTTCCTCCGGCAAGGACCCGCCAGTGGTGCTTAATTGCGCCATCGTGGCTAATTCACTCTTGGTGATGATGTGGCGGGATTCTTCGGTGGGAGCAAGCAATTGGGTGAGTTTCTGAAATGTCCATACCACAGGGCTGAGCATCCACACCAGCAGTTGCACGCTGTAGGCGGTGAAGGGAAGGAGCGGTCGCCAATACACCGCGCCGATGAACTTGGGGATGATCTCCGAGAAGACCAAGATCAACACGGTCAAGATGAACGAGACCAAACCAAACCACTGGCTTCCGAAAACGGAGGTCACTTCAACCCCCACGCCCGCCGCGCCAATGGTGTTGACGAAGGTATTGAGCGTGAGAATGGCAGAGATCGGGGCATCAATGTTGTCCTTCAGGCGTTTCATCACCCGCCCAGAGAGCGTGCCACTTTGATACAAAGATTCTACATACGCCCCCGAGCTGGAAAGCATCACCGCCTCCCACAGCGAACTGAGCGACGCAATGCTCAAAGAAGTTAACAGGTAAAGCAAGATTCCGACGAAGGATTGGGACGAATAATTGGTTTGCGCTAGAGGGGAAAGCCAGATTGAATTGAGATAGTCTGCCATGTTTCGTTGTTGAAATGCACCTTGTAAACGAAAGCGATAGCGAAACTATACCACAACTCAACCCATTCTATACCGAGAATCATTGTAGCGGTTTACGAGCGGGCACCCCTGCACGACGCGGATATTTGCTAGGGGTGGGGCTAACTTTCCTAAAGCGGAGCAAATGGTGAGGGATGTCATGGTGGGGTAGGTCAAAGCGTATCATCTCCTCAAAGACCCCTCCCAACGTTTGCAATGCCAGGGTACTTTCTTCCAGCTCGGAATGGGGATTTTCACCCTTCATAGCAATACAGATTCCCCCCACTTTGGCAAAGGGGAGCAGATACTCCAGCAAGACAGGCAGGCGTGCCAACGCACGCGCCACTACCACGTCATACTCTTCTCGAAAGAAGATGTCTTGCCCTGCGTCCTCTGCCCTCGATTGCACCACGATGACACGCTCCAGTGCCAGGGCTTCTTTGACCGCTTCCAGAAATTGTACTTTTTTGCCTGTAGCGTCCATCAGGGTGATGGATAGCTGCGGGTGAACAATCGCCAACGGAAAACCCGGCAAGCCCGCCCCCGTGCCCACATCCAGCAGGCGCTCTTGCTCATGGGGGGTATAGAGCTTAAGTACCGAGAGCGAGTCAATGAAATGGCGGATCAACACATCTTCCCGCTCCACAATCGCGGTCAGGTTGATCCGCTCGTTCCACTCCCTTAAGAGGCTGAAGTAGGTTTCAAATTGTTGAACTTGTTCAGTATGCAGTGACATGCCGAACAAGTCCCACACCAAGGCGGCAATGTTAATTGCCACTTTGACCCACAGTCGAATCCTTGAGCGATTCTAAATAGCTTTCGATTAACTCGCGCTCTTGGATGGTTGCATCGTAATCATGCCACAAACCGGGAGAGCCAATATACATCCCATTCACAGTAACATTGACTCCTAGCGGGTTGCGTCGCACATCAAAGTTACAATTGGCGCGGATGTTCGTCACATCTGTTCCAGCACCGTAATCCTGGAAGCCATCGTTGATGGGTTCGGTCCAGTCTTGCTTGAACTCCACCTCATAATGCCCCTCACGTAGATGCCCGGCGTGGATGGTGAAGAAGCGGTAGAATACCCCGTCACGCTCTAAGGTGGAGCCAACGGTAATGTCATGAGCGGGCACAGAAGCATTGTTGATTCCAACGCTATACACCGTTTTGCTGAGGTTGTCTTCTAACAATTCTGGGGTTGCCGCGTACCAATACCAATAAATGCGGAAATCGTCGGTATCATACAGCAGTCCTGGAAACGCCTCGGGGTAGAAACTGTCGCATTGTGCAAAGATCAAGCCAGGGTTAGCTGTGCGGGCGCGGGTAATTTCGCTCGGAATGCGCGGACCCAGAACAACTACCGCATCGGGCGTAATTTCTAGGATAGGGTTCAAAAGACCACCATCCGGATTGGCGATCTCGCCATCAGCTAGAGCTGCCCCACTCCCCAATGTGACGGGATCTCCCGCATCATCGCTGTTCTGCAAGGAGTATAACGCTGCCCCACAACCATCATTCAGGTCGTCCACCAATTGGGTATAAGCAGGGGCGGCAGGATCATCCGTGGGGGCGATGAGGATGCGTGCGCTGGCGATTTGACCGGGCGCAATTTGCTTGCCATCACGAAAGGTGGTGCGCTCGCTCCATTCATATGCTCCATCCACATTGGCGCGACGTAACGCGGTGAGGGTGTCTCCTGCACCTTGTGCGTTGGAAAAGACTTGAAAGAATACATCCCAACCTTCATACATATACCCTTTGACGCTCACAATGGCGGCATCATCACACACCGTGAATAAATACTCGATGGTGTTTTCGGATGGGATGCTTGAAGTAGTGTTTTCGGTTGATTGTGCCAAGACGATGGTAGCCATCATCATTATCACGAATGCAATTACGGTGCGTTTCATTCGGAATCAATCGCTCCTATGGTCTGAAAGTTGCCTATACTTGGCAATCATACCGCATTTTTCAATGGGCGGGTAGTCACGGAGGGAAAACGCATAAAAGTTAGGCGAGGTTGTGGGTGTTTGCCCAGCAACAAATCAACGGCATGCAAAAGTGACATCCTCAAAATATGAACACTTGCGTAAAAAATGTTGACTTTATTTGCAATATTTTTTATATTAAGTTCGCTGAATCAAGCACCATTCCTAAAAAGCTTGGAACTCATCGTGCAGGTGGCGGTGTTGCTTGGTCATCGATCTTTTACCAGGAAGTTACCTACCCTACAAAGGAATCTGCAATGAAACGGTTTGTTATGGTGAAGTATCTCTCTCTTCTTTTCGTTCTACTGTTGTCCTTGCCAGTAAGTGGCGTCGTCTTCGCACAAGATATGTCTGTGTTCCGTATTTCTCAAGGGGTGGATTTGGCCACATGGGATCCCCATCTTGAGCAAAATGTTTCTCAAATGACCTACTACAGTTTGCCCTTTGATGGGTTAATCGGTGAAAATTCTGATGGATCCACTCGCCCTGGTTTGGCGACAGAGTGGGAACAAACTACAGAATATCTTGACCTCACTTTGCGTGAAGGTGTACTTTTCCACGATGGAACCGCCTTCAACGCCGAAGCGGTGGTAGCCAATGTTGACAAGGTGAAGAACGGACCCTTCCCCCCAACCGCCAACATGTTGCGGGCGGTTGAGTCTGTTGAGGTAGTGGGTGAATATCAAGTTCGTTTCAATCTTGCAAACCCCGCCCCCGCTTTATTGTCTGACTTACAACGCTTTGCTGGCTTGATGATGAGCCCTGCTTCTTTTGAAACATCTGTTGAAATGCCCGTCGGTACCGGACCCTACATTTTTAATGCGGAAGAAAGTACCTTGAACTCTCGTTATGTGTTCGACAAGAACCCCACCTACTGGGATCCAAGTGTACAGAATGTTGACCGTATCGAGGTTTTAATCATCCCCGATTTCCAGACTGCATACAACGCTGTTGTAGCTGGCGAATTGGATGCTGCCAACATCTTCAACAATCAAGTTGCGCAAGCTCTAGCTGACGGCTATCAGGTTTTACAACCTGAAGGGTTCGGGCTTGGGTTCCACATTTTTGACCGCAATGGAACGATGGTGCCCGAATTTGCAGATGTACGGGTTCGCCAAGCCATGGCACTAGCTGTTGATCGCGATGCCTACTATCAAGTGGTAGAAGGTGGCGTTGGGGCTTCGCTTGTCTCGACTCAACGCTTTAGAAGCGGACAATATGCTCATTGTGCAGACATCCAAGACTTGAACTACAACTTAGAGCGTGCTAAAGAATTGATGGCAGAAGCCGGCGTGACAGGCTTCAGCTTCAAAGTTCCTGCTGCAGGTCGCTTCCAACGCGATAGTCAGGCATTGGCCGGTTTCTTTGCCGAAATTGGCATTGAAATGATTGTCGAGCCGATTGCACTGGGCACTATTTTCACCGAAGTTCAAACTGGAAATTGGGCAGCTGCATTTGTGCCCGTTAATGAGCGTCATACATCCGGTTACTACAATTCACGCATCTCTCCCAATGGCTTCTTGAATCCCTTCAAGGTGCCTGTTGCCAATGCGGACGAGTTGGCAGCGCAAGCACGCACTCTGGATGTTGCTGAAGCTGAACCCCTTTGGGCAGAAATCAATTGTTTGGCAGCTGAAGAAGGTGCCATCATCCACCTTGGTACGGTTGTCCAAGCGATCATGGTAAACCCCGAAACAGTTGCCACGCTTGAAGCCATGCACTTCGCTCCATTTGTTGCGGACTATCGTAGCCTGACCATGAAGTAGTATCACTCCATGCTGAAGGGGGCGGTCAACAATAGTCCGCCCCTTTCTTACTTGCCAGAAAGACAAGGGTATTATGCTCAAACTCATCACGCTTCGTTTACTTGGAGCGATTCCCACCCTCGCGATACTTTCTTTTTTCACATTTTTCATCGTCCACCTCATACCGGGAAGCGTTGCCCAAATCATGCTAGGGGAAGCCGCCTCAGCAGAGAACATCGCCATTTTAGAGGCTGAGTTGGGTTTAGATGACCCCTTGCTCATTCAATATGGACGATGGTTGGGGGGGGTGTTGGTTGGGGATTGGGGAGAATCTTTCCGCTATCAGCGTGCTGTCGCTGAAACGATGATTGAGAGGTTTCCCGTCACCCTACAAATTACTGTTTTCGCTTTGTTATTATCCGTTGTCTTCGGCATTAGCATTGGTGTATTGGCTTCGTTGTCCCCCGGCTCATGGTTAGATCGGTTGCTCATCACTTTAAGCTCACTAGGAATATCAATTCCATCTTTCTGGTTGGCACTTCTGTTATCCCTTTACTTTGCACGACAACTCGGTTGGTTTCCTGTTGTTGGTTATACCCCGCCCGACGAGAATATCTTCAAGTGGCTTCAGGGTCTCGTCTTGCCAGCAATTGCCCTGTCCATTCCATCCAGCGCGGTCATTGCCCGCCAAATGCGAGCATCTTTGCTTGGAGTATTGCAGTCTGATTTTGTCGTCGCTTTGCGAGCGTCGGGCATCTCTGAACGCGCTATCATCCTCAAGCACGGTCTCAAGAACGCACTCATCCCCGTGATTACGGTGATTGGGTTTCGTGTGACGCTCATTTTAGATGGTAGCTTTGTGATTGAAACGGTCTTCGCTTTGCCGGGCTTGGGGTCAACTTTGGTTGCTGCTGTTCTATTCCAAGATATTCCCATCATTCAAGCGGGTGTGATGATAGCTGGGGTGCTTGTTGTTGTGACGAATTTGTTGGTAGATATTAGCTACGGATGGCTTAACCCGAAAGTGAGGGTATCATGACCGGCCCAACGATAAATGTAGCTCAAACCCCACCAGCGGCAGAAGTGATTTCTGGGAGGGGGCGTTTTGTTAAGAGGATCATCAAGCAACCCGCAACCGTGTTGGCGCTTGTGTATGTTGTCGCCTTTGTGCTCATCGGGATTTTTGCGGACGTGCTTGCGCCGTATGACCCGATGAAGCAAAATTTCTCGGCGGTTTTAGAAACCCCTAGCCTGCAATATTGGTTGGGCACAGACAGCTTAGGGCGCGATAGTTTGAGCCGTATTTTGCATGGTGCTCGAATTGCGTTTTGGGCTTCTTCACAAGCAATCTTGATTGCAGTCGTTTTAGGAGTTCCGCTAGGGTTGTTATCTGGCTATGTGGGGGGATGGTTTGATCGCATCTTGATGGGATTCAACGACATCCTTTTATCGTTGCCGGGTTTGATGGTGGCTTTCGGAATCATCGCTGTCATCGGCGCCAGTTTATCTAACGCCATGATTGCCATAGGGATCATCTTCTCGACGCGCTATTTGCGCCTCACACGTGGGGTTGTCTTGGCGGAGCGCGAACAGTTATACATCGCGGCGGCACAAGTGACGGGTGTGAGTATTCCGAGACTATTGTTCTCGCATATTTTACCGAACATCGCCAGTCCGCTCATCGTGCAGACTTCTGTGCTGTTCGGTGCGGTCATTTTGATTGAATCCTCTTTGAGTTTTCTAGGGCTTGGTGCTTCGGTTGGTATTCCGAGTTGGGGGGGGATGTTGAACGAAGCTCGCTTAGATTATGCACGGCAACCCTTTTTGGCTTTACCGCCAGGCTTTGCGATCATGCTCACCGTGCTTGCCTTCAACTTGTTGGGTGATGGTATCCAAGATGCGCTCGCTGGGCGCGAGTCTGTGACTGACAACCCTCGACCACCCCAACCGATTCCAACGGTAAGCGTGGTTGGTGATGTTTCCCCTCAACATGGGGATGTCGCTGATGAACCTAAAAAGGCTCTCGTCCTACAGGATTTAGAAGTGCGTTTCCCCTCCCTAAACGGGGAGATGACGGTGGTAAGTGGGGTGAACCTTCACCTGAATGTGGGTGAAACGGTTGGTTTGGTGGGCGAGTCGGGTTGTGGCAAGAGCATCACCGCCAAAGCCCTCATGGGCTTGATTCCACCGCCAGGGCGGATTGTGGCAGGGTCTTTGAAATTGAATGGGCAAGAGCTATTTGGTTCTTCGCGCGCTCAGTGGCAAGAGATTCGTGGAAGTCGCATTGCGATGATCTTCCAAGAGCCACTCTCTGCCCTTGATCCCACCTACAAAGTGGGGGATCAAATTGCAGAACCGTTGCGCCAGCACGATCACCTCAGTCACAAGCAAGCCCTCACACGTGCTATTGAGCTGTTGGATTTGGTGGGCGTGCCAGAACCACACCGTCGCATCCATGACTACCCCCATCAGTTCTCTGGTGGCATGGCACAACGGGTGGTGATCGCGCGTGCATTGTCTTGTGAGCCGGATGTCCTCATTGCTGATGAGCCAACTACTGCGCTGGATGTCACGATTCAGGGGCAGGTCTTAGATTTGTTGCGGGATTTACAAGCTCAATTTGGCATGTCAATGCTGTTCATCACCCATGATTTGGGGGTGGTTGCTGACATTTGTGACCGCGCTATGGTGATGTATGCTGGTCAAATTGTTGAATCTGCGCCGTGTGAATCGCTCATGCTACATCCCAAGCATCCCTACACAGCAGCTTTATTGGGGGCAATGCCTCAAAATCAAAAGCGCATTGGGGAGCTTGCTAACATTCGTGGACAAGTCCCCCAACCATGGAACTTGCCGACTGGATGCCGTTTTCATCCTCGTTGTACATTTGCACAAGAGCTTTGTTCTAGTCAGTCGGTGGCGTTGTCTACTGTTGAGGTGGAGCATCACGTGCGGTGTTTGCGAGCAGAAGAACTTCAACTGGAGCTACGCCAATGAGCCACGATCCTATCTTAAGCCTCGACCAACTTCATGTTAGCTTTCTTAAACGTGATTTTTTGGGGCGGATTTCCGACACCCTTCACGCGGTGAAAGATGTTAGTTTTGAAATTGAAAGCCACCAAACCTTTGGTTTAGTGGGAGAATCTGGCTCGGGCAAATCCACCATAGGGAAGGCGATCCTCCGCTTGTTGAAGCCAGAGCGTGGCAAGATTATTTTCGATGGGGAGGATTTGCAGTCTTTTGGGCTTTTTACCCCTTTGAGCTATCGCAAACAGGTTCAAGCTGTATTTCAAGATCCGTACTCGTCGCTCAATCCGTCGCACACTGTCGCCAATATCATCGGAGAACCCCTCACCCGTCACTTGGGGTTAAGCGGTAAAGCACGCCAACAGCGCGTTATTGAGTTATTGGAGCGGGTAGGATTGTCGGCATATCATGGCGGACGCTACCCGATAGAGTTTTCGGGCGGGCAACGTCAGCGCATCGCCATCGCACGTGCCTTAGCGGTTGAACCGCGCCTGATTATATGTGATGAAGCGGTGAGTGCGTTGGATGTCTCCACACAGGCGCAAGTTATCAACCTGCTGGAATCCCTCCAGCGCGATTTGGCGGTTTCCTATTTATTTATCTCGCATGATTTGGCGGTAGTTCGGCACATCAGTCACACGATTGGCGTGATGTATTTGGGCAATATGGTGGAGTTAGGCTCTGCTGAACGGGTATATGAGCGCCCCCTCCATCCATACACCGAAATGCTTCTTGCTTCTGTTCCGCTGGCAAATCCCATTGAGCAACAGAAACGGCGCATGGCTCGGCAACAACTGCGACGGGTGGAAACCAACGCCCGCAAGCATGTGGAGCGCGGGTGTCCGTTTGCGCCCCGTTGTCCCTATGTGATGCAGGTGTGTCTTGAACAGATGCCTGCTCCGCTTGCTGTTGAGGGTGGCGGAATGGTGCGGTGTCATCTACATAGTGCTAATGGTGCGGAGTTAACAAGCCCGCTAGAGAGCAGAATCCCTGTGCCCAAAAAGGATTGATAACCCACCGATTGCACCTCCTTATATTCTGCGTACAATGGTTTTCATAGCACATCATGATAGACCCCATCAAGGAAACCAAAATGGACAAGAAGAAAGTAGTCGTCCTCAAAGGGGATGAAACTGGGCAGGAATTGCTCGAAGAATCTTTGCGTGTGCTTCAACCAGAGGTGATTCGCACGCAGGAACTAGAGTTTGAATATTTTGATCTCTCGTTAGAAAATCGCCGTGTCACGCACAATCAAGTCGTGCGTGAGGCAGCTGAACGGTTGAAAGTAACGGGCTTAGGGATCAAAGCCGCCACCATCACCCCCAGCAACCCTGATGATGTGGGTAGCCCCAACGCGCTCTTGCGCGAATGGATTAACGGGCAGGTGATCTTGCGCACGGGGCGACGTATCCCCGGCGTGCGCCCATTGGCGGGGGTTCATGCCCCCATTGCTGTGGTACGCATGGCGGTTGAGGATGCCTACAATGCCAAAGAATGGCGTGAAGGAGAGGGCGAAGATGAGATCGCCTACAGCACCCGTTATATCAGTCGTCGCACTTGTCGCGCCGTGTCAGAATTTACCTTCCGCTATGCACGTCGCACCAACTCAACCGTGTTCGGTGGACCCAAGTATACGGTTAGCCCTGTCTATGAAGGCATGCTCAAAGAAGAAATGGATGCCGCTGCCAAGCGTTACCCCGATGTTCGCTATAACCCCCAACTGATTGATGCCACCTTCGCCCTCCTGCTGGATACGACGGGTGAACCGTTGGTCATTCCCTCGCTCAATCGGGATGGTGACATTTTGAGCGATTTGGTCATCAAGATGTTCGGGACCATCGCTGGGGCAGAGTCGGTCATTTTCTCGCTCGATGAGAGCAACGATGTAAAAGTCGTTCTAACCGAAGCCCCTCACGGCACTGCCCCCAGTCTGTACGGTAAAAATGTGGCGAACCCGATGGCAATGATCTTGGCAGGGGCGGCATTATTGCGCTATGTCCGAACGGTGGCAACCGCTGCCGCCAGTCGTGCCATTTATGAATCCGTGATGGAAGCGGTCAATAGTGGCATTCGGACTTCTGATCTGGGTGGGTCATACAGCACGACCGCCTTCACCGATGAAATCATTCGGCGCGTGCAAGACAAGCTAGAAATTTGGGCGACGCTCGGCGAAACCCCGCGTATTGCCCACTAGCTGGCAGGATGATTCCCCATTGCGCGTGTAATGGGGAATGAAGGATGCTTCATGAAAAACCGTGTGCTTGCCTTCTGCGTGTGTTGTGTCATCGCGTGGTGGGCAATCCCCAATCTCACCCACCCCACCACCCTTCCGAATGGGGCAGACATCCCTTTCCACTATTGGCGCACTTTCTCGCTTGGCTATAACTGGTCGCAGGGCGATGGATTTGCGCGGTGGTCAACACTCTATAACTTGGGTTATGGAGGGGTGGCGTTTCAATTCACCGCGCCCGCTTTCTACGCGCTTGCCAATGTCATCGGGTTGCTCACTGGGGTGGGCATCCCCTTACAAATGAAGTGGGCGTGGTATCTAGCGGCGGTGATGGGGTGTTGGGGTGTCTGGCGATTTAGCTTTCAACGTTGGGGGATGCTACCGTCGTATTATGCTGTGGTGGCGTGGGCAAGCTCCCCCATCCTAGTGAAGTTTGAACCGCTCGTGCGGGGTTCATTTGGGGTGGTGTTGGGGCTAGGGGGTTTGCTACTCGCGCTATCCTATTTAGACGATGTGCTACACGAGCGCGGTGGGTTTTTGCCAACGGTGGTGAGCGTCGCCGTGCTGATGTTGGCGCACAATCTAACAACCGTGCTGGGAATGGCAATCTTGCTCGGTTGGGCGGCGTGGCAGATGCTCACCGTTCGGCAACTGGACAGGCGGTCAGCAATGCTTGCGCTGGGGTGTGGTGGCATGCTGGGGATGTGGTTTTGGCTTCCCGTCTTGTTTGAGTTGGAGTGGGTGAGCATGCACCGCCTCCAGAATGATCCCACGTTAGATTATCGCCTATTCTTCACCCAAGTCTCTCAGCTGTTTTTGCCTCCTCAACCCTACTATCCAACACTGCTAAACAATGGCTATACCGTCCATCTGGGGGTATTGCAGGGGGTGGGCGCAGGCTTGGGGGTGGTGTTATGGCTATGGAAGGGGCGTTCACACGCATTAGAACCGCTCTACTGGGTTGGATGTGTGGGCGTGGGAATTGTGCTTGCCACTCCGCTTTCTGCTCCTGCCTGGCAGGCTTCAGAGTTCTTACAGACGTTTCAGTTTCCACCGCGCTTTCTCATGTGGGCAATGCTTGGGGGGGTGATGCTAGGGAGCTACGGCATTTTTGAGTTGTTGCGTGTGATGCCACGACTGGGGCAAGGGGTGGCGGTTGTTGCGATAGGGGGGTTGCTGTTGGTTGGGCAACTGGAAGCCCAATGGGGGGAGGCGACCTTTGCCCTACATCCGAACGCGCAGGACTATTTACAAATGGAGCTAGAACACAACTGGCGAGGGACAACCGCATCGGGCGAGTTCTTGCCCAACACGGTTTTAGAGATGCCCCCGCCCACCGCGTTTGTATTGGATAGTTTGTCTGCTAACCAACCCAGTCAACGCTTCAATCCGTATGCCTATCCTGATGTGCAATTTGAGGTCATCCGCGAGCGACCCAACTACTATCAGCTGAAGATCAACACACCCGCCCCCTTCACCCTTGAGCTACTACAATTGGGGCAGACGGGATGGCGCACGTTGGTGGATGGTAAACCGCTGGATAATTCCTATTCTGTACCATTCGGCTTCCCACTCATTCCCATTGAAATCGGAGAACACATCCTAGAGCGCGTGTATCCCGTCAGCAGTTGGCAAGCATTGGGGCGTGCGATCGCGCTGGGTGGGGGCATGTTGGCAGTATTCGTGGGGTGGCGTTCACGTAGGGGGGGGAGAGCTTTACCCATTCCCACCTCACCCCCTAAGCTAGGGTATATCGCTTGTTTGGTCGTGGTCATCGTTGCGATCAAGTGGATGCCTTCATCGCCTCCCTCCATTCCTGAAGGGTGGGTGGCATCTTTTGCGAATGATGCCCATTTACAAGATTATCGGATCACTGAAGTGTTACCTCGTCAAGTGTGGCGCGTCGAATTGACCTGGGCAGCGCCAAGCAAGCCTGTGGACTTTAACCTATTCGTTCATCTACTGGATGAAAACGGGCATGATGTCTTGCAACATGACAAGTTGGATGTTCTCCTAGATGGGCATCGTAGCCTCCGCGATGTCTACTATCTGGTAGCAGATGCGCCCCTGTCACGTGCAGATTATCGCATTCGCGTGGGGATGTGGCGGTGTTTGGATTCTGAAAATACTTTTGCGTGTGGCAACCGCGCTCCGATTTCGGCAACGCTTGAGGGGCAACCTGCAAATTTGGCAGGATGGCTCATTTTGCAACCGTGATCTATTGGGTAAAATAAAATCATCCGATTGTGTGAAGGGTGAAAACGGTGTCTACTCAACTGGTAGAAAGTCAACTGCGTAAACTGGATATGTTCAAACGCTTGCCAGAACCCCACCTCCAGTTCATGGCGCGTGCTGTCCAGGTGTTAACATTTCAACGTGGGGAAGAAGTCATCCGTGAAGGCAACCCCACTCAAGGCATGTTCATTATTGCGAGTGGCTCTGCCAGTCTCATTCGACGCACAGCAGATGGAAGTGAGCGTTGGTTGAAGACGCTTCAAGCCAATGGGGTTCATGATGAAATGGCGTTGCGTGAAAACGGCAGCGAGATAGCTTCTTTGCACATCAACGAACCCACAACGCTTTTGTTTCTTTCGCGCGATCGGATGAAGATCGTCACACAACATTTCGCAGATGTGTGGAATTACATCAACCTGGTTCCCCCACCACCGCTGGTGATGCCCAATGCGGAAGGATTTGCGACGACCAACCCTGTACCCGTCCCCCCGCCACGCGCCCCTGTTGCCGTTCCTTTGCCCACACCCCAACCCCAGCAACCCACCACAGTCACCCCCGACCCGGCGCCTCAACCTGCTCAACAAGCTGAAAGCCCTGCTGTCGTGCGGAAAATACAAGAACCGCGCCAAGACATCGACGGCATCGTTTTGGGTTATGGTGAGCAGGTGTTGCTCAAAACACGTCGCCATCAGTGGGCGTGGGTGCGTCGGATAGGCATAGCGGTTTTGTTGATGGGGATGGCGTGCGTGGGCGCGTTTGCTTCCTTCTCGATTTCGATTGTGTTAAGTCTGTTTGTCCTAGGTTTGGGTGGCATCATCGGCTTCGTGGCGAGCGGATATTTCTATTTAGAGTGGCGCAATGATTTGTTCGTCGTCACCAATCGGCGCGTCATTTCCATCGAGCGCGTCATTCCCACCTTCAGTGTGAGCATCAACGAAGTGCCCTTGACCAATATCCAGCAAGTGAATGCGGAGCTACCGTCAGGTGATTTGTTTGCGCGGATTTTTAATTATGGTAATGTTGAACTTAAAAATGCTTCTGACACAGGGGATATGGTCTTAGATGTGATCCCCAACCCCGATCGTGTTCAACAAGCAATCTTTGAGATTCAAACGACGTTTCGCCAGCAAATTCAAACGCAGGAACGAGGAGCAATCCGCGAAGAGATAGAGCGGTCGTTGGGGTTGCGGGCGGACACTCAAACCGACGTAGAGACCGACGAACCGCACATCAGTGTGCTGCAGCAGTCTTCGGGCTTGCCGTTTGCTCGCACACAATTCATCAACGATGAGGGAGAAATTGTGATTCGGCGACACTTGTCGATCTGGTTGAGCCGTATCTTTGCCCCCTGTTTGGTGATCTTGGCGGGTTTTGTGATGACGCTGGTTAGCTTCGTGCCGAGTGGGTTGGTGTTTCAGATGGCGATCGGCATGGCGATTGCTTTATGGTTAGTGGGTATACTGTGGCTTTGGTGGGCGGATTGGGACTGGCGTCATGACCAATATATCATCGGCAAGAATTACATCACCATCATTCACAAACGCCCGTTGTGGCTTCAAAATGAGGTGGAACAAATCTTGCTCAATCGGTTGGATAATGTCGTGTCGGAAACTGCTGGGGTTTTTAACACCATGTTGCAACGAGGGGATGTAAAACTTTCGTTGGTGGGGGAAGGCTTGAATACCGCTAAAGTGTTGCGTTCGATTTATCGTCCCCAATACATCCAGTCGGAAATCTCGCGTCGCCAAGCAAGCATTAAAACGATGGAGGAAGAAGCGAGCGTGCGCCGACAACGACAAGAAATTGCCCAATACTTGGGCGTGTTTAACGAAGTGAACACAAGCCAAAGTCAAAATCAGCAACAGTAGAAAGGTCGTTAAAGTAGATGGCAGTATTACCAATTGTCACCCTAAGTTCTCCTAACAAGGATGTGTTACGTAAGAAGGCACATCGTGTCACCGACTTTGGAGACAAGTTGCAACAACTGGTCGATGATATGGTGGATACCATGTTGGATGCACCAGGCGTAGGGTTAGCTGCTCCTCAAGTGGGCGTGCCCTTGCGCTTAATTGTGGTGCGGTTGTCCGATGATGAGCGCGGCAAGGAGGAGTATGGGGCGCAAGCGGGCGTGTTGTATGTGTTGGCAAATCCAGAAGTGGTCAAGCACAGCAAAGAGACGGAAGAAGGGGTGGAGGCATGTCTTTCCATTCCTAACTATTTTGGTGATGTAGAACGCTTTCTTTCCATGACCATCAAAGGGCTAGACCGTCACGGCAAAGAAATCCGCGTGAAGCCCAGCGGTTGGCTTGCGCGGGTCTTTCAACATGAGATGGATCACCTGGATGGTAGGCTCTACATTGATATTGCCAAAGATGTATGGGAGGCACATCCCGACCGTCCCGAGCAGGACGAAGAGAAGCCCGGCAGACTCTCAAAGTGAACGGACTGGGTTCGTCTGAGGGGTGTGATGAGCCTTTGTAGGACGAGTGTCTGGTCAAATTTGTCGTGCGGGAACGAAGCGAGTCCCGCCCAACAGTCATGCAGTTAGTCATAGGTTGCCACCAATTGCTCCTCTAATTCTTTGCGCATGATGAGGTAATGTTTATAGCGTCGCTTGTCAATTTGCCCTGCTAAAACCGCTTCGCGCACAGCACAACCCGGCTCTTTATAGTGTTTGCAACTGCGGTTGAAGTGGCAGTTGGGAACTTGCTCGGCAATATCAAGGAAGTAACCATCCAGCTCTTCTGGTTCCATATCCCAAATACTCAATTGGCGAATGCCGGGCGTATCGGCAATGTAGCCCCCTTCCTCTAGGCGTACCAAAACGCTATCGCGCGTGGTGTGTACCCCCTCTTGGCTAGACTGGCTAACCGCCTTGACCGCCCGCCCCAAGTCGGGTTGAATGCGGTTGAGCAGGCTACTTTTGCCTACGCCAGAGGGACCCGTGAAAACAGAAATGGAATCCTTGAGGATGGTTTTGAGTGTGGCGATGCCTTCATCTTCGACGGTGCTGGTGAAGAGAACGGGATAGCCCATTTGGATATACGGGGCAAACCGTGCTTGCGCTTCATTGTTGCCCACTAAATCCACTTTATTCACCACGATGGTGAGGTTAGGGATTTTGGCGCGTTCGCCCGTCACCAATAAGCGATCCAGCATCATATAATCGGGGGTGGGTTGGCTAATGGCAAAGACGAATAATGCTTGAGACACATTGGCGATGATAATCTGTTGTCGCTCCGGCGATCCACCACCGCGCAAGCCAGAGGTTCTAACCGAACGCGACAAGACATGCTGTCGCTCATGGACATGGGTAATCGTTCCGATGTGATCTAGGTCTTCGTTTTCAGAAACCAATAATTCGACCTGATCCCCAATCGCTGCGATGTCAGCAGTTTGCGCAGTCTCCATCAGCTTGCCACGTAACCGGCAGCGATACACTTTGTTTGCCTCGCTCGGCACTTCTACCCAATAAAAGCCACTTTGTTCTCGAACAATCATCCCATGTCTTACATTGCTCAACTGGTTACTCCATCTAATCTGGTGTATCTTTCACAAATTATAGTATAAGGTAATGTCAATGATGCGTAAACCACGACCTATCCCCGTTGGTTGTGAACGGTCTTAGGGCGCGCGCGTCCCTGTGGTACGATACATCTGGAATGAATCGCATTGAACGGAAGGATTATTGCTTTGACTGAAGAAACTCAACTGACGGAATCGACTGACCTGCCCTCCCCCACCCCAAAGTCTAGCGCGGTGGGTGTACCGCCTGCCATGATGATTCCGCGCTTTGTGTTCATCAACTACTTGCTCATCGCCGCGATCTTCTCATTGCTGGGCGGGGTCATTGGGAGGTACGTTTTCCCATCTACAGTCGAGACGCTCTCCACTACTGAGGTTGAAACCATCGTGCGAGCCACGTTGAATGACATCCTCGATGAACGTGGCGTAGTCCAGGAGGAACCTGCGGGACCCGTGCCGGACGAATACTATCAGATTGTGGTGGATGAAGAAGCAGAACCCGATCCCTTCTTGGGGAACCCCGATGCGCCCATTGTCATTGTGGAGTATAGCGACTTCACATGTGGTTACTGTGGGCGTTTTGCGCGGGACACCCTCGCCCCGTTGGTTGAAGAGTTCGGGGATCAAGTCAAGCTGATCTACCGTGATTATCCGTTCTTGTCGGCAATGTCGTATGTTGCCGCCATGGCGGCGGAATGTGCCGACGATCAGGGCAAGTTTTGGGAGTTGCATGATGCGATCTTCGCCAACCAATCTGGACTTAGCCAAGATAGTTTGTTCATTATGGCGAGCGAACTGGAATTGGATATGGATCAGTTTTCCACCTGTGTAAATGACGAAACTCACCGTGATGAAATCATTGCTGATGTTCAAAGTGCGAGTGAACTTGGGCAATTAGGGACACCCGCTTTCTTCGTCAATGGGCGTTTCGTGAGCGGGGCACAACCCATCGCGGTCTTTCGTGAAGTCATTGCAGAAGAGCTTGCGCGTATAGAAGCGGAGTCATAAGCAAGTCCACCCATTCGGGGGAGTTGTCTCCCCCCTTGTGTTGTTCAGCGCGCATGCCCGCCCACGTTCTATCGTCACCCCCACATCAAAACTTGACGGTTGACAGGGCTTTGTCTACAATGCCCGACATTACAAGCCTTAACTGAACCCGTGATGACTTCAGATAAACTTTACCGCAACCCACCCCCCATTGCCTGTCGCTAGTGTTAGGCGAACGGTAACTTCATAGCCTAGATGCTCCCCCATCTATCAAATTGGGGTAGGTAGGCTTTGTCTCGCCTAAAGGTCGGTTTAGCAGGGATGCTTTGGTGTCCCCCCTTTCATTTTCTTTAACACATACCTGGCGAAGGCAGATCGATCATGCGCGGTGCAAAAACGTTACAAATAAATGGATTCGTCTGGGTGCTATTGGCATCCATCATCTGGGGAACGATTGGCGTGGCAACACAAAGTATCTATCAAAACGATGTGGCATCCCCATTGTTCATCAATCTCATGCGAACCTTGATTGCCACCCCCGTGCTTTGGGGAATCGGTTGGAAAACGGTAGGGCATTCGCTCTTTCGGGTTAATCGGCGGGCCTTGGGCATCATGTGCTTAATGGGCATTTGCCTTGTGTTGTCCCAAGTGATGTACTTTTCGGCTATACGTTACGCAGGCGTAACCATTTCAACCTTGATGACGCTGTGTATTCCACCGCTCTTGGTGGCATGTCTAGCGTTGTTACTCAAAATGGAAACCCTTCAGCCCCGAGTTATCATGGCTCTTGTGTGTGCATTGACAGGTTGTGTGTTCATCGTCAGCATGACACCTGCGGAATCGCTGTATCCAGACGTGCGGCTTGGACTATTCTATTCACTGGCTTCAGCAATCTTTTATGCAGGGATGTTGCTATGTGGGCGGTTTGTTGCCAACGACTACCATCCGCTACAAGTTACCGCGATTGGATTCAGCGCGGGGGCGGTGGTTTTGCTCCTCATGGCGTTGGTGACCGATGTGGTGGCGGTTCAATCCCCACAATCTTGGGCGTTGGTGGTCTACCTCGGTGTGATTCCAACAGCGTTTGCCTATTGGATTTTCCAGATCGGGCTAAAGACGGTGTCGGCAACCACCGCCAGCATCGTGGTGCTGATCGATCCTGTGGTTGCAGCAGGGTTGGCGTGGTTGCTGTTTGGCGAAATCTTACCCTTCACGGGATGGATGGGGGCGGGCTTACTACTGTTGAGTTTGTTGATCTTGGGAACAGGTAAACAAGCGGCTACGAATTAAAGCCCATCTCATCAGTTCTGCACAGGAGGCACTCCCTTCAATCTTTGGAGGGAGTGCGCTTAAGAGAGGGTCTACTTAAAAGAAAACACCGCCCGTCGGGGTGGTGTTTCAATGTGCTGTTCGATACACTTCTTTAGAGGTTGGGTCTACTAGGATTCGAACCTAGAACCGAGCGATTATGAGTCGCGTGCTCTGCCGTTGAGCTATAGACCCATGCGACCATGTATAAGCGGGTAATCGGATTCGAACCGATGCTGAGAGCTTGGAAGGCTCGCGTGCTACCACTACACCATACCCGCACTGCGTTTCTGTCGGGGTGACCAGATTCGAACTGATGACCTCTTGTACCCAAAACAAGCGCGCTACCAACTGCGCTACACCCCGAACTTCACGTCAAGTTAGTGTACAAGGCAGGGGACTATTTTGGCAACCCCCTAAAATGAGTGACAATCCTAGGGGACTCACTGATCTTCGCCAAATAGGTCGAGCCATTCGTCTAGCTCGCGCTTGCTCATGGGCAGGTTTCCATCTTTGGAGGAGCGAGGGGGGGAGATGGAGCGGTTGAGGTGCTTAACCGCAAAATCTTTCGAGCGGATGATTTGCATTCCCTTCTGGATGGCGACGCGCAGCACGCGCTCATCAGAAGAAACGCACGTCCAGTCGCCATGATTTTTAATTTTGTTCTTTATGTAGTTAATCATCAAGTCGTCTGCTTCGCGCGGGGTTGCCACAAAATGTACCTGCACCGTGTTATTCGACAGGTCTGACTTGCCACCCACCACGCCACGATCGAAAATCACGGTCACTTTCTTTTTAGTCCTTGCACAAAATGCTTTCAAGCGGGTAACAAGGATGGCTTCATCGTTTGGATCACTGAGAGATAGATCTTCTAATTGTCCAATTAGGTTATGACCATCGATTAAATAGGGCATCGGTACAGGCTTTGTGTATAATTCGGCTTAGTTTACGTCTTTAGCATACCATTGTCACCCGATATCGTAGTATGGTTACACACCGTATTCTCAAACAAGGATGGTTCTATGAAGGGTAGTGTACTATTTTCTGTCGTTTTACTGAACATCATCCTCTCGGCAGGTGTGGCATGGGGAATCATCACTGTTTTTGGGGATATTCAAAGCACAAGCCAAATTGTGCCCATTACGGTACAGGTACGAATCACCAACACGCCGGATATGATTGCTGAAGGGACGCGCGTGGCGCAAATGGTCAACGCGACCGTGACCGCGGTTTTAGGAGCGTTCTCCGGCGCAGCGTACCCTGAAATTGAATTGCCCCCTGAAATTGCGCAAGAACTGCAGGTGCAACCCACCATTAACCCTGCTGTGTTGGCGGCGAATCCGCAAGCGCAAGACCTCTCGGAGAATTTACCGCCCGGATGTGTTTTGCATGAGATTCAAGCAGGGGATACACCCTTCGGCATTGCCGAACAATATGGGGCGAATGGCTTTAATATCATGCTGGCAAATGGCTTAACGGAAGAAACCGCCGCCAGTCTACAAATAGGGCAGGTGTTAATCATTCCACTTGGGGACTGTCCGCTACAAAATTTCACCCTCACCCCCAACCCAACAACCGAGCCAACTGCTACTGCGACCTTAACGCCAGTTGCCACTGATGTTGCTCTAACGACCACGTCGATCCCCACAGCAAGACCCACCGCCACGCTTTCGCTTGCCCCCACTGCTACGAACGCTCAAGTTGAGATTGTGCGAATTCTTAAGCCAGGGGACATCACCCTAGAAGCTGTTGAAATTCAAAATCGTGGAGAGGCAGTGAACCTGTTGGGATGGACGCTTACCGATGCCGAAGGCAATGTGTTTGAGTTCCCAGAGCAACTCCTTTTCACCGACGGAATTGTCACCGTTTATACCCGTGACGGTCAAGATACCCCCATCGTTTTGTTTTGGGGGCGCAGTGGTGCTGTGTGGAATGTCGGAACGGATGCAGCTACCCTGAAAAATGCCAACGGGGAGGTTCAATCTACCGTTCGTATTGCCGCTCCTTAAGCGTGGCTACGGGTTTAACCACATGGACGAACTGTATTTATCCCCAGTAGAACAGATCATCCGCCAAGCCATGCGCGAGGGTCTATTTGATGACCTGCCTGGTATCGGCGAACCGTTCAAATTTTTCGATGAAGTCGCCCCTAACGTGCCAGAAGATTCCAGAATGGCGTATAAAATCATGAAGGATCATGATGTTGTGCCAGACTGGATTCAACTCAAGCATGAAATAGAGGAGCACGCAGTCACGCTAGAGCGCGACATTTCACACAGCTACCGCGCAATGGTGCGCATGCTTCAACAAGCGGAGCAACAGGGTGATTTAGGCAGGCGACGACGCATCCTCGATCAGTGGGCAAAAGTTGAAACCACCTTAGAAAATGCAATCGCACGATACAACAAGCAGGTTTTGACGTATAATTTAAAAGTTCCACGGAGCATTCCGCACAAGCCCTACCTCGACTTGGCACGCTTCTTGAAGCGGTTGAGCGCGGGACAGGCAACTTGAAATGGTTAGGCTAGTCCCAACACAGGAGTTTGACAGTGCCAAAGCAAGCGCTCTATTTGAAATGGCGACCTCAAGAATTTGATGATCTCATTGGGCAGGAACACATTGTTCGCACCCTGTTGAACTCAATTGACATGGGGCGCGTGCGCCATGCGTATTTGTTCAGTGGACCGCGTGGGACAGGTAAAACGACCACTGCCCGTCTATTGGCGAAAGCATTGGGTTGTCGTGATTTAGACCTGATCGAGATTGATGCCGCCAGTCATACTGGTGTGGATGATGTGCGCGACTTGCGCGACAAGATCGCGTTCTTGCCAACAGTCGGACAGTATAAAGTTTACATCATCGATGAAGTCCATCGTTTCTCGCGCGGTGCTTTCGATGCCCTCTTAAAAACGTTGGAAGAACCGCCAGCGCATGCCATCTTTGTTTTGGCAACCACTGAAATAGACAAAGTTCCCGACACGATCAAAAGCCGTTGCTTACAGTTTGAGTTTCGCCGCGTTAGCACCAAAGAGGTGGCGGATCGCCTGGAGCAAATTGCCCTCTCGGAGGAAATTCAGATTGAACGGGCGGCTTTGGAGCTAATTGCTCGGCAAGGCACGGGAAGCGTTCGGGACAGCATCAGTTTGCTCGATCAGATCGTTACCGACCCGCACGAATTCATCTCCCTAGAACTGGCACAACGCATCTTAGGTACGGCTAACGTGCAGGCAGTATTGGCACTTTCGCAGGCGATGGTGTCTCAAGATATAGTTAGGGGCTTACAGGTTATCGACGAAGCGATTGACTCTGGCACTGATCCTCGCCAACTGGCGCAGCAATTGGTCGAATATCTACGCAATTTGTTGTTGGTTAAAGTTGCAAATGCAAACTTGGTGGAAGCGTCGGCAGATATGCGTAAACGCTTAGAGCAACAAGCACAGGCTCTCTCGCGCTCACAAATCATTAAGATGATCCGCTCGTTCCAGAATGCCTTTCAGGAACTAAAAGGCAGCGGGCAACCGCAACAATTGGCGTTGGAATTGGCACTGATGGAGAGCTTACAAGCCACTGCCAATCTTGCTGATGACGTTCCTGCGGTCAAAGTTAGCACCGTGGTGGATAGTTTAGAGGTGGAGCGGGTGATTGAGCAGGTGCTCCGCCAGCGATTCGCTCATCTAACCACCACCCCATCAAGTGGGCACGTGGCAACACCAGAGCCACGTTCAGAGCAACCCCCCGATGGGGCAATTGACACCAACCAACCCCCTCTAGTAGCTTTAGCCACACTGCGTAACGGTTGGGCAGAAACCAGACGCGGGGTGGATGTCAAGAATAGGATTCTGGCAGCATTGATGGAGCATGCCGATGTGGTTGGCGTGTCTGGAAACTTGGTGAGCCTCAGTACGAAGGGGGATTTTTACTTCCAACAACTCGGCAAGCCAGAAAACCGCTCTTTGATCCAATACGTGTTAAGCCGTCAACACAATCAATCCTTGGTAGTCCAGTTGGTTGGCACTGACGGATGGAACAAAGAATCCAATTCGATCAGTGCCCATGATGCTTCAACATTGCTTAACATCGCTCAGCGTGAATTTGGGGCAAACGTTACCCCTTTCAACAAAGAAGATAAAAAAGAAGATAAATAACAGTCAAAAGTGAGGAAACAGAAATGACAAAGCGACGCGCTAGTTCAGGTTTTGGTGGGGGCGGGATGCCCGGTGGTATGGGCGGAATGATGGGCAAGATTCAAAAGATGCAAGAGGACATGCAGCAAACGCAAGCCCAACTAGAAAACGAAACGCTCGAGGTGAGCGTGGGCGGGGGAGCGGTGCGCGTGGTCATCACCGGGCATCAACGTGTTCGTTCCATCCTAATCAACCCAGAAGTTGTGGACTTGAACGATGAGGAATGGATGCAGGACTTACAGGACTTGGTGACGTTAGCGGTCAATCAAGCCATCGAAGAAAGCCAAGCATTAGCCGCTGAACGCTTGGAGAAGATCACCGGCGGGTTAGGTGGACTGCCCGGTTTGGGTGGCATGTTTGGTTAGGTCATGTCGAAGGCAATACCAGAACCGATCACGAAACTAATCCAATCCCTCTCACGCTTACCGGGAATCGGACCCAAGACCGCTTCTCGGTTGGCTTATTTTATGTTGCGTGCTCCCGATGATGTAGTGGAAAACTTGGTCGCGGCTTTGCAAAGCGTCAAGGCAAATACCATGTTTTGCTCCACATGCTGGAACATCACTTCCAGCAATCCATGTCCTATTTGTGCGGATGAAGAGCGTGACCAGCGCACGCTCGCTGTCGTTGAAGAGCCTATGGACTTGCTTGCCATCGAACGGACAGGAATTTATCGGGGACTGTACCATGTGCTACATGGTTCTATTTCTCCGGTCAATGGAATCGGACCTGACAACCTTAAAATTCGCGAATTGGTGGCACGGGTGACGCAGCACAGCATTGTTGAGGTTATCATCGCCACCAACCCCGGTTTAGAAGGGGATGCCACCGCGATGTACATCCAGCGCGAGTTACGCCTTGCCCCCGTCAAGGTGACGCGCTTAGCACGTGGATTGCCCAGCGGGGGCGACATCGAATATGTCGATACGGTGACGCTCAGTCGTGCCCTGCAAGGGCGTA
This sequence comes from uncultured Chloroflexota bacterium, assembly GCA_903877335.1. Classification (GTDB taxonomy): domain Bacteria; phylum Chloroflexota; class Anaerolineae; order Aggregatilineales; family Phototrophicaceae; genus CAIRDJ01. The sequence continues at coordinate 23,936 of CAIRDJ010000229.1, forward strand.
ACGAACTTAAGTAGCACTCACACAAGGGAGATTGCTCCATTTCAATGCGCCACGATTTCTCATGAATCTTAAATTGTTTAATCTTGCCAATTTTGTAAATTCGCGTTACAATTTACTGACTTTCAGATTAATTTTGAAAGTTGAAAACTATCCTATATATTCAACTTATGTGGAGTTTTAAACCATGGAGTTAACCGCAGTACAGTACGGTCTCGTTTACAATATGTTTTCGTTCACCTTTGCAACGATGTTTGCATCGTTCATTTTCTTTGTGTTGTCCATGCAACTGATAGGCAAGGAATATCGTGCTCCGCTCGTCATGTCCGCGTTGGTCGTCAGCGTGGCAGGGTATCACTATTTCCGTATTTTTAACAGTTGGACCGGTGCCTTCACACTCGCAGATGGTAAGTACGCGCTCATTCCAGGTGCGTTCAACGATGCCTATCGCTATGTGGATTGGTTGCTCACGGTGCCCTTGCTCGTTGCAGAACTCGTTGCAGTATTGCGCTTGGAACGCGGTGCGGGTAGCCTCACCTTCCGTTTGGTACTCGGTGCTGCTTTGATGGTGATTTTGGGCTATCCTGGCGAGATCGCTACAGATGTTGGCACTCGCGCACTCTGGGGAACCTTGAGCACCATTCCATTCCTCTACGTCGTGTATGTGTTGTTCACCGAGTTGGGCGCCTCCATTGACCGTCAGCCGGCAAGTGCGAAAGTTCTCGTGCGGAACATCCGCTTGCTTCTGTTGGCTACTTGGGGCTTCTATCCCATCGTTTACATGTTGCCGTTCCTCGTCCCGACTGGCATCACCCCAGCGATTCTGGTTGGCGTTCAAGTTGGTTACTGCATTTGCGACATAGCTGCCAAGTGCGGTTATGGGTTGATGATTTACAGCATTGCTCGTGCGAAAGAAAATGCAAGTGCGCCTGTTGCCGCCCGTGTGAGTGCTGACTAACTTAGACGTACCTTCTAAACCTGTAAGTTGTCAAAAAGGGATAGTTCATCGCTATCCCTTTTTCTTTAGCCACGCCCCAAATTTTCCCCCTGTGTGTGTTCGTCGGCGTTGTGCCTGCATTTACCCCATAATTGACTTTGCAAATTCCCGCGCATTGTGGATAATAGTGACGATCGTGGTTGCTCAATCAAGGTGAAGGGAACGCTGGCATGCCCCAACTATTTGTTTCGTATGCCCATAAAGATGAGGCTTTTACTAAAAAGTTCATCCAAGTGGTGAAGAATCGCTACATGAACAATCGTGGCGTGTCGGTGTGGTATGACAAAAACCTCACTGGCGGCGTTGACTGGTGGAAGGAAATCATGCGCCAGTTGGGCAAGACCGACATCTTCATCTATTTGATGTCGCAAACTGCGCTCAACTCTGAATACTGTCAGGCGGAATTCCGCGAGGCGTATCGCTTGCGCAAGCAGATCATCACCGTGCAGGTGGATGCCAACCTAGACATTGATAACGATCAGCTATCCGCCATCCAATATGTGGACTTGACGCACGGGCTTGACCATGCCGATAGTCGTCAGGAGCTATTGCGGGCGATAGACGATCAACTCAAGCGCGTCCCTCCCATGCGCTTACTCCCTCCGCGCTCATGGAAACAAACCCCCCAACCCAACCAACCGAATAAAAGCGCGAATGCTCCCACTGGCACAGAGCGCGTCCTACGCAAGCCAATGGACATAGACACGCGCTTGGCATACATTCAAACCATCATTGGTGCCGTCGCGTTAATCGTTTCGATCATCGCGCTGGTATTTGCGTATATCGAAATTTCAGGAAGCCCAACCCCAACCCCACCTATCATAGGCGAATCGTTTAGTGCTGTCCCCACACCCTTGCCCACCACCCAACCGCCTCCTGATGGGGTGCTTACCCCTTCACCCACCGCTACTTTGAGTGTGTTTGAACAGGTGCAAACCGCAGAAGCGATACAAACACAACAGATGCAAATTCAGCAAACCTTGAATGCGCAAGAAACGGCAACTGAGTTGACACGCTTAAACACTGAAAAAACGCTACAAGCTATTGGGGCGACTGAAACGGTAGCATTTGCTACTTTGCTCGCTCTATCCGCGACACCAACTGCTACCCCAACCGCCACTGCTACCCATACCGCTACGCCTGACCCGTTGGTCATTGCCAAGAACGGCGTTGCCAGTAACGCGGACTGGAAACCGTATGTGGGCATAGAGGGCATCACCCAGCGCGACTTCAATGGACACAGCATGGTCTTGGTGCCAGCAGGGCAGTTTGTGATAGGGAGTACCGAAGCAGAAGTCAAACAGGCGGTGGCATTGTGCCAGCAAGCGGCGGATAACAATGCGGAATGCCAACGAAGTTGGTACGAAGATGAACTTTCAACGGAAGACAACACCCAGATTTTCGATGAGCCATTTTGGATTGACCGTTATGAAGTCACCCGTGCCCAGTATGAACAATGTGTGGCAAGCGGAACCTGCGAAACCACCCCCTCTAATGAGTTTTCTGCTGACCCCAACCAGCCAATCAATAATGTGGATTGGTTTCAGGCGCAAGCATATTGCCAATGGCGCGGGGCGGAGTTGCCCACCGAAGCACAATGGGAGTACGCCAGCCGTGGACCCGACCGCTTGATCTTCCCATGGGGCAATACCTTTGATGGAGATCAAGCGAACCATTGTGATCGTCTGTGTGGGGAGTTGTTTACTGGCAATTATGTCCATCAAGAATATGATGATGGCTATGCTGGTACATCTCCTGTGGGGAGCTATCCAACAGGCGTATCGTGGGTTGGGACGCTCGATCAAGCTGGTAATATTTGGGAATGGACAAGCACTGCTTATGGTGATTATCCCTATACGCAGGAAGATGAACAAACTAATAATCAAGATATTAGCCGCGTTTTGCGGGGTGGTTCATTCCACTTTCCTGCCCACTTCTTGCGGTCTGCTAATCGTCTCAGCTGGTATCCTACCGATTACTACGTTAACACTGGCTTCCGCTGTGCCCTCTCTCTTAATAACCCTGTTTCCTGATTTCCCCCCACCCCTAAATCCCCTCCCCCACGGCGCGTTGCTTGTGGCGAGAGGGGACTTTTTTCGTAGACCGCGACGCATGTTTTCACCCCTTCTCTGGCAAGCGTAGTGCGCCCCCACCCCTAAATCCCCTTGTATCTTAGAAAAGGAGTAAAATCTATAGCGATGTAGCTTGGAGTCCCCTGAAGCGTAAGAGCTTGTGGGAGAGATGAAGCACATCGCATTGATAAAATGTGTCGAGACCGAACGGTATCTGAAGCCAAGAGCTTGCATAAACAAGGTGGGTTGGTGCACAGGAATATATTAAACAGGAGAAGAGAAGATGAGTGGATTCGTAGGGATAGATGTAGCAAAAGACGAGTTGGTGGTATACCTGATGTGGGAGTCAGGGGGGAGAAGTGAGGAGTGTGTTGTAAAGAACGATAAGAGCGGATTCAAGACTCTGATGAACTGGCTGAAGAAACGCACGGGCAAAGAAGCCCACGTGTGTTTAGAGGCGACGGGGATATACGGGGATGCCATAACAGAGGCATTACATGAGAAGGGATATAGAGTAAGCGTGGTGAACCCCGCACGGATCAGTGCCTATGCGCAAAGCCAGATGCGTCGTAACAAGACGGATGGATTAGATGCAGAACTGATCGCGGACTACTGCCGTACTCAAAATCCTATGTTGTGGACACCACCAACCCCCGCCGTCAAGGAACTCAGACAATTGGTTAGACACCTTGATAACCTCAAACAAGAGAAAGTGCGTGCTGAAAACCGTCGTTCGGTTGAGCAACACACCGCTATCATCGAGCAACTGACTGCACAAATTGACTTACTTGTGCAACAGATCGAAGAAATCAAACAAGCAATTAAAGACCTCATCAAGCGCGATCCCACCCTTCGCAAAGAAGTAGAACTCCTAGAATCCATTCCCGGCATTGGGATTTTAACCGCCGCAGTTATTCTGAGTGAGTTAGGAGATATTCATCGCTTTGATGATGTACGCCAAGTCGTGGCGTTCGTCGGTCTCAATCCACGTCAATCCCAATCAGGTCGCAAGCGAACTTCTGTGGGCATCTCTCGTATGGGGCGGTCTTCTTTGCGAGCGGCTTTATATCTTCCTGCTGTTGTCGCTAAGAATTGCAATCCCATTCTTAGCGTCTTTGCCAAGCGTATGCTTTCCAACGGTCTCACCCCTATGCAGACCGTTGTTGCTGTCATGCGCAAACTCCTTCACTTGGTTTACGGCATTCTCAAATCCGGTCGCCCTTTTGATCCCAACTATCTTTCTTCCACCCCTTTACCCTCTTGACTTTCAAGACGGTATCTC